>JAICLP010000432.1 GCA_025925475.1 Burkholderiales bacterium
AGCTTCGAATTGAATCTCCTTCGCACCCTCACGACGGTGAGCGGCATGACGCTCCTGTCGCGCATCACGGGGCTTCTGCGCGAAACGCTCAAGGCGACCATCTTCGGCGCCGGCCTGCAGATGGACGCGTTCGAGGCCGCATTCCGGCTTCCGAACCTGTTGCGGCGCCTCTTCGCGGAAGGCGCGTTCTCGCAGGCGTTCGTTCCGATCCTCGCCGAATACCGGCGCAAGCGCGGCATCGATGCGACGCGCGCGCTCGTCGGCAACGTCGGCACGCTGCTCGCAGTCATCCTGATCGGATTGTCGATCGTCGGATCGCTCGCGGCGCCCTGGCTCGTATACCTGCTTGCCGGCGGCTTTTCGCGCACGCCGGGCAAGGTCGAGTTGACCGCCGAGATGATCAGGATCTGCTTTCCCTACATCCTGTTCGTCTCGCTGGTCTCGCTCGCCGGCGGCGTGCTGAACGTCTTTCGCCGCTTCGCGATTCCCGCGTTCACACCGGTATTGCTGAATGTGTCGATCATCGGCGCCGCGATCCTGCTCGCGCGCTTCGTCGATCCGCCGATCGTCGCGCTCGCGATCGGCGTCGCGATCGGCGGCCTTGCGCAACTCGTGCTGCAGATCCGGCCGCTGCTCGCGATCGGCATGCTGCCGAAGCCGTCATTCGCGTGGCGCGACGACGGCGTGCGCCGGATCCTCCGCGCAATGGGACCGGCCGTGATCGGGGTGTCGGCGGCGCAAATCTCGGCGCTCATCAACACGCAACTGGCAGCGCTGCTCGGTGACGGGCGCATCTCGTGGATCACCTACGCCGATCGGCTGATGGAATTTCCGACGGCGCTGCTCGGCGTCGCGCTCGGGACGATCCTGTTGCCGTCGCTTGCACAGCACCACAGCGAGGCCGATCACGAAGCGTATTCGTCGCTGCTCGACTGGGGCCTGCGCCTTGCGATCCTGATGGCACTGCCCGCCGCTCTGGCGCTCGCGCTGCTCGCGTTGCCGCTGGTGTCGACGCTCTACCAGTACGGCCGGTTCACCGTCAACGACGTGATGCAGACGCGCGCCGCGCTTCTCGGCTACAGCGTCGGACTGCCGGCGATCATCCTCGTCAAAATTCTCGCGCCCGGTTTCTATGCGCGGCAGATGATGAAGACGCCGGTGAAAATCGCGTCCTTCACCGTGATCGTGACGCAGACGCTCGCGGTCATCCTCGCATGGCCGCTCGGGCTCCAGCAGGCGGGCCTGACGCTCGCGATGAGCATCGGCGCGTTCTGCAACGCGAGCCTTCTGCTGTGGATGTTGCTGCGCAACCGCCTCTACCACCCGCGTCCCGGATGGCTCGTCTTTTTCGCGAAGGTGTGCGTCGCGAGCGCGGTGCTCGCGCTCGTCATCGCGTGGCTCGCGGGCGCCGACGCGGTGTGGCTGCGCGCGGGCGCGATCTACAAGGTGGGTCGGCTCGGGCTCGTCATCGCCTGTGCGGCGCTCGCATACTTCGCGACGCTGTTCGCGCTCGGCTTCAGGCTCGCCGACTTCAACCGTCGCGAAGCAGCGCCCGCACCGGCGCAGGATACGGCGGACATGCCCGAATGACATGAGCTTCGAAGGGCCGTCCCGAGCCGCGAATAGCGCCCCCTCGGGGGGCAGCGCAGCCGCGAAGCGGCAAGCGCGGGGGTGCTATCGATCAGTTGGGCGCCTCGTGCTTGCGGTGGGGACAATCGATCTTCGTACAGTCGGCATAGAGGTAGAGCGCATGCTCGCTGATCGCGAAGCCGCGCTCCTTCGCGACGCGCGCCTGACGCCGCTCGATCTCGGGGTCGTAGAACTCCTCGACGCGCCCGCATTGCAGGCACACGAGATGATCGTGATGCTTGCCCTCGTTCAACTCGAACACCGCCTTGCCCGATTCGAAGTGGTGCCGCACGAGCAGGCCGGCCTGCTCGAACTGCG
>JAICLP010000323.1 GCA_025925475.1 Burkholderiales bacterium
GGGCACCGAACGAGAACTTCGCCCGCGAAGTGATGGAGCTCTTCACGCTCGGCGAAGGACATTACACGCAGGGCGACGTGACCGAGGCCGCCCGCGCGTTCACCGGCTTCACCGTCGATCGCGCCGACGAGCGCACGCTGTTCCGTCCGCGTCTGCACGACGACGGCGCGAAGACGATACTCGGCGCGCGTGCTGCGTTCGACGCCGATGGCGCGATCGATGTGCTGCTCGCGCAGCCGCAGACGGCGACGTTCATCGTGACGAAGCTCTGGCGCGAGTTCGTCTCGCCCGAGCACGACCGTGCCGAGGTGCGGCGCATCGCGGATGCGTTTCGCGCGTCGCATTACGAGATCAAGGTGGCGCTCCGCGCATTGCTGCTGTCGGACGCGTTCTGGGACGCGAAGAACCGCGGGACGCTGGTCAAAAGTCCGGTCGAGCTCGTCGTCGGCACGCTGCGCACACTGGAAATCGACAAGGCCGATACGAGATCGATCGTCGCGTCGACGACGCGCATGGGCGAAACGCTGTTCGCGCCGCCGAACGTGCGCGGCTGGCCCGGCGGCGATGCATGGATCAGCAGCGCGACACTGGTCGCGCGCAAGGCGTTCGTCGCCCGGGCCACGCGCGTCTCGATGCCGGCTAGCGGCGCCGATGCACCGCGGGCCTCGATGGCAGCCGCCAACGGCGTCGAGGCAACCCGCGTGTCGATGCCATCGTCTGCGGTCGCGGTCGGCGCCTGGCAGCACCTGTTGCTGCCGCTGCCGCCGGTCGGTCAGGGCGTCGCGGAAGCCACGGCCGAGCGCGATTCGGTCGGCGTGATTCGCGCCGCAATGCTCGACCCCGTCTATCAACTCAAGTGAGTGCGATGTCGATGCGCAGGCGCCGCTTCATCCGCGACATGGCAACGCTCACCGCGTTGCCGTTCACCGGCATCGCATTGCTTCCGATCGGTGGCTGCGCACAGGCGCAGGTCGCGACGGGCAACGACTTGCGAACGTCGGTCGCGGCCGCGAAAGCGGCCGATGCGATCGTCGAGGCCGCATCGGGTCACGGCTCGGACAGAGCCGGCTACAAACGCCTGCTGATCCTGATCGAGCTCAAGGGCGGCAACGACGGACTCAACACGCTCGTGCCCTACGGCGACGCGCGTTACTACGCGCTGCGGCCGAAACTCGCGATCGCGCGCGACCAGGTCGTGCAACTCTCCGGTCGTGCGGGCCTGCATCCGGCGCTCGCGCCGCTCATCGCCTTCTGGAATCGCCGGCAGCTCGCGGTGCTGCAGGGCGTCGGTTACCCGGCGCCGAACCTCTCGCACTTCCGCTCGATCGAGATCTGGGACACGGCCTCGCGCAGCGACCAGTACCTTCCTGCCGGCTGGCTCACACGCACGTTCGCCGCGGCGCCGACGCCCGCGGCTTTTGCCGCGGATGGCTTCGTGATCGGCTCGTACGATCTCGGCCCGCTCGACGGCGGCGCGCGCGTGCTTACGCTCGGCAACGCTGCAGGCTATGCAGGCGCCAGCATGGAGGCTCCCGAGCATGGCGTCGCCGGCCCGGAAGCGCTCGTCCACATCCTGCGCACCGAGGCGGACATCGCGCGTGCGGCATCGCGCCTGCACGGCGGCTACGCATTCGCGACGAACTTTCCGGCGAGCCCGATCGGCAACGCCGTGCGTACGGCATGCGGTGTGATCGCCGAAGTCAAGGACGTGGCGGTCGTGCGCATCACGCAAAACGGCTTCGACACGCACGCGAACCAGGCCGCAACGCAGGGACGGCTGCTCGGCGAGCTTGCGCAGGCGCTCGCCGCACTCGCAAGCGGCCTCGACGAGCTGCATCGCTATGACGACACGATGATCCTGACGTATGCCGAATTCGGACGCCGGCCGCACGAGAACGCGTCGGGCGGCACGGATCACGGAACGAGCAGCGTGCATTTCGCGCTCGGCGGACGGGTCGCCGGCGGTTTCTACGGGGCGGCACCCGCGCTCGACGGTCTGTCGGCCGACGGCAATCCGGCCCATGCGATCGATTTTCACAGCGTCTATGCAACCGTGCTCGAGCGCTGGTGGGGCGTCGATTCGACGGCGATTCTCGGCGGCCGCTTCGACACGCTGCCGATCATTCGCGCGTGAAGCCTGCTACGCGTTCACTTTTACGGTGAATTCGCGCGTGAAGCGCGCTACGCGTTCCACTTCGCGATGAATTCGCGCCAGTGCGCCGCGTCCGACGCGCCGACGCGCTCTCGCACGAGTGAAATCTCGTGCGCGTATTCGCCGGCGTCGACCTCGCCGCGCATCAGTCGAAAGCGCTGGTAGACGAGGTAGGTGTTGAGCGAGTCGCATTCGCAGTAGGCGCGAACGTCGGCAATGCGACCGGCGGCGATTGCGGAGGCGACTTCGCTGCCGTCCATGCCGAGCTTGCCGGGAAACCCGGACAAGCGTGCAATCGCGTCGAGTCCTGCGCTCGCGCGAATCTGGTATTGCGCCATCACGTCCATCAGGTCGAGATGGCGGGTATGGAAGCGCGACAGGTAATTGTTGAACTTGAATTCCTTGTCGTCGTCGCCCCAGTCCCAGTAGCGCGATGCGGTGATGCCGTGGATCAACGCGCGGTGATTGAGCACCGGCAGATCGAAGCCGCCGCCGTTCCACGAAACGAGTTGCGGCGTGTACTTCTCGATGCCGTCGAAGAAGCGGCGGATCAACTCGGGCTCGGGATCGCCGGCATCGCCGATCGACCAGATGCGAACGCCGGCCGCGTCGCGCAGCACGCAGGCGATGGCGACGACCTTCTGCAGGTGAAACGGCGCGAAGTCGCTGCCGCTCGCGGCGCGGCGCTTCTGCGCGAACCAGGCGAGTACGCCGGCGTCGTCGACGTTCTGGCCGATGTCGTGCACGCGGCGAATGCCCGCCGTGTCGGGCACCGTCTCGATGTCGAAGGCGAGCAGCGGAACCATCGCCATGCGCGATTTGCGCTAACGCGCGCTTGCCGCGCTCACGCCGGGAAGACGCCGGTCGACAGATAGCGATCGCCGCGATCGCAGACGATGAAGACGATCGTTGCGTTCTCCACGCGTTGCGAGACACGAAGCGCGACCGCGCAGGCGCCGCCCGAGCTGATGCCGCAGAAGATCCCTTCTTCGCGGGCGAGGCGACGCGCAGTGTTCTCCGCGTCGCCTTGCGAGACGTTCTCGGTGCGGTCGACGCGCTTCGGATCGAAGATCTTCGGTAGATAAGCCGGCGGCCATTTGCGGATGCCGGGAATCGACGCGCCCTCCTCCGGCTGCGCACCGATCACCTCGATCGCAGGGTTCTGCTCTTTCAGGAAACGCGACACGCCCATGATCGTGCCCGTGGTGCCCATCGCCGAGACGAAATGCGTGATGCGACCCTGCGTGTCGCGCCAGATTTCGGGTCCCGTGCCGCGGTAATGCGCGAGCGGATTGTCGGGGTTCGCGAACTGGTCGAGAATCTTGCCCTTGCCCTCGTCGCGCATCCGGTTCGCGATGTCGCGCGCGGCTTCCATGCCGCCCGCCTTCGGCGTGAGCACGAGATCGGCGCCATACGCGCGCATCGTCTGGACGCGTTCGGCCGTCTGGCTCTCGGGCATCACGAGCACCATCCGGTAGCCGCGCATCGCGGCGACCATTGCGAGCGCGATGCCCGTGTTGCCCGACGTCGCCTCGATCAGCGTATCGCCCGGCTTGATCGTGCCGCGCTTCTCGGCCTCGACGA
>JAICLP010000437.1 GCA_025925475.1 Burkholderiales bacterium
CCTTCGGCGTTGCGCAGGTAATCGACGTAGACCCTTCCCACGCGATTGTCCTTGCCGGCGCGCGCGGTGAACAGTGCCGGCGTTTCGGCGGCAAGTGCCTGCGCGATCGCCTGCGCGAACTCGCGCGTCTCGGCCCACGTATGGCGGCGCGTGATCGGCAAAACGAAATGCAAGCCCTTGCCGCCGGTGGTCTTCAGGAACCAGCGGAGCTCGAGGCGCTCGAGGAACGCGCGGACGTGCTCCGCAGCCTCGCGCATCGTCGTCCATGGCAGCTCGGCATCCGGATCGAGATCGAGGGTGATGCGATCGGGCCGCTCGAGGCGCGGGAAGCTCGCGCCCCACGTGTGAAATTCGTACGTACCGTTCTGCACGGCGCGCACGACGTCGGCGATATCGGCGAGGCGCATGAACGGCGGCGAATCGTCGTCGCCATCGCGGCCGCGCATCGGGTGCTTCTGAAAGAAGCAATCGTCGAAGCGCCCGTCCAGGCACTTGACCACGGCGATCGGCCGCGGCGCGAGTTGCGGCAGCAGCCAGCGCGCGAGCGTTTGGTGATACTGGACGACATCGAGCTTCGTGTGACCGGGCGCCGCGACGATCGGCCGCTCGGCGTTGCTGATGATGACGCCCGCGACGTTCGGCGGCGAAGGCGAAACACGGGATGCGCCGGTGCGCGGCTCTCGCATTGTGATATCGGTGCTCCGGCTCGTTGCGCGCTCTCGCGCGAGGACGGTGACCACCGAGCGCAAGCGCCATACCATGCGCTAAGACGGTGCCGATTCAGGTACTTGCCCGCGACGCTTTCGCGCTGCGCCCGCAACCTTTACCGGGCTGCGCTGCACAATTTGCCGCCGTGAAAAGCACGTGCGGGCGACGACGACGACGATGCTTTCCGCCGGTAAAGCACTCGGTTGGCCTGCCGTGGTCGATTCCTTTACGCTTGCGCCCTGAACCCCGAATGAAAGGACATCGATCATGGCGACCGATCCCGGCACGCGTGTCGCGGACGCTGCAATGGACGAGACATCGCTCTACCGCGAAGAGATCTATACCGATCGCAAGATCGGAACGCTGCGCGTGCTTCTGCCCGTGAAGCCCGACGGCACGCCCGACACGATTCGCCGCACCGTCTATCAGGGGGAAGCGCAGTTGATGACGAACGTCGGCCCGCTGCCGATCAGCTTCGACATCGATGCGACGAGCCTTGCCGACGCCGTCAGCAAGTACGCCGATGCGACGAAGGCGGGCATCGAGCGCGCGATGCGCGAGTTGCAGGAAATGCGGCGGCAGGCGTCGTCGTCGATCGTGCTGCCGCCGGCGGGCGCGACGCTTGGCCCGGGCGGAACGCTGCCCGGCGGGGGCGGCAAGATCCAGCTCCCGTAGCCTCAGCGGCGAAACGACATTGTCGCGGCAGCGTTCGCTTCCGTTTGCGCGAGCTGCCACGGCGGCTCGTGCGCGAAGCGCTGCACGAGAAAGTCGACGAACGTGCGCACCTTCGCCGACAAGTGCCTTCGGCTCGGATACGCGGCGTTGATCGGAATCGGCGGCGCAGCGTAATCGACGAGCAGCGGCACCAGTTGTCCCGCCCGAACCTGGTCGGCGACGCTGAAATCGGGCTCGAGCGTGATGCCGACGCCGGCCACCGCGAGCGCGGCGAGCATGCCGCCGCTGTTCGCATGCGCGGGTCCGGTCACCTTCACTTCGTGCAGCCGCTGCCTTGCATCGCGAAAGCGCCAGATGCTGCCGTCGGCAGCGTACGCGTAGGTCAGGCACGCATGCGATGCGAGATCGGCCGGCGCACGCGGCGTTCCATGGCGCGCGAGGTACGACGGCGCAGCGCAGCAGAGCATC
>JAICLP010000201.1 GCA_025925475.1 Burkholderiales bacterium
CCTAACCTCATGACAGGACAAGATATGAAATTCGTATGCCTTGGTTACATCGAACCGGGCAAGTTCGAAAGCATGCCCGAGAACGACCGCAATGCGATGGTGGACCGCTGCTTCACGTATGACGATGTGCTGCGCAAGGATGGACATTTCGCCGGAGGCGAAGCGCTTCAGCCCTCGAGCAGCGCCAAAACCTTGCGCTTCCAGGGTGAAAAGGTGATCGTCACCGACGGGCCGTACGCCGAGACCAAGGAACAAATTGGCGGCATCCTGATTCTCGAAGCGAGGGATATCGATCACGCAGTCGAATTGATGTCAAAACACCCGGGGGTAAACGCCGGGCCCTTCGAAATCCGGCCGGCCGCCGATCTTACCGGCATGGTCCGTGAGAGCGAGGAGCGGCGAGCGAGACGTCAGGGTTGATCAGCCTGTGCATCGCGGCGCAAACTGAATAAGCGTGCCGTTGCGGCCGGCCCGGGATCAGAGATTGTCGATCCGTTGTTGCGCCGCGCTGCCGGAGGCAGCCGGCCAATCACGCCCGGAGTTCACTGTCCGTGCTCATTGACGACGCCGCTTGCACATTCCGGCGCGGCGCCCCAGCGACCTTCGCAGAACTGTCGACGCACGCGCTGATCGCACGCGATGCGAGCGAACAGGTCGCCTCCACAGCGCGCCAGGCTTACCTGCATCACTTGCCACCGATCGGGACGTAGTGCCTTGCTGGTTTGCACAGGTCGCGAGCGGTCGCGCGCGGCGGCACCGTTGTGTGCGATCGATGGGCGCGCGCCAGAGGGGGCGTTCCGGTCGCCGCGTTGATGCGCACTGGCACGCTTCGTCACGGGAGGAGGTACCGCGCTTTGATGCGCACTTGCACGCATGGTGGCGGGAACCGACGCGGGCGGTTGGATCAGGCGTGCGAGTTTGGGCGTCTCGGTGTTCAGCATGGGAATGGGAGCCAGGAGAGCGGCAGGTATCTCGGGCTCCACGGGCTTCGGCTGCCCCGCCGGGGGTGCAGAAGGTGTCGCCGTGGTTCTATTGTTGTCTGCGGCAACGACGGGTCGGGAGGCGTCTCCGATTGCGACGGGCGTTGCCGCATTGATCCGGTACGCCTCATACGCACCCACGATCAGCATCGTCGCGATGACAGCCGCAGCGAACTGGCCTGGCCTCAGCAAGCGTCTACCCGCTGGCAACGCCGACGTGGCGAATCCCGGTGGCGTCATGCTTGCCGCGGTGGCGACGCCGTCTGTCGTTGCCGGCGCAGGCGCCGAGTCAGCCGCTGGCAACCTTGGCGTAGCGCCGGGCGTGCTGGATGGAACTGGATACGCTGCGCCGCACTTGTAGCAGTTCGTCGCAGGCTCGTCATTGACCGCATCGCACTGTTTGCACGGCTTCAGATGCAGCGGCGAGGCGCATGCGTTGCAGAACCTGGCATCACCCGGATTCCGGTGGTCGCAGAACGGGCACATCCGGTCGCCGAAATACGCAGCGCGCGCAGCGAAGGTCCAGTGCGGAGGGCATCGTGAATCCATGAGCGTATTTTAGGCTGCCGCACGGACTTCTCGCCGGAGTTATAGAGTTGCGCATCGGCAAAGAGTGCAAGGAGTTGCGTCCCATGCTCGAGCAAACCGAGAGACGACAGCTGGACGAACTGGGCTATCTCGTACTGCCCGGCTTCGTTCCGCCGCGAATGCTTGCCGAGTTGCGCGATCGCGTGGAGGCGCTGTGGGAGCAGGAAGGCAGCGAGGCCGGATCCGAGTTCCGTTACGAATCGGGCGCCCGACGCCTGGCGAACCTGGTCGACAAGGGCGCGATCTTCGCCGAACTCGTTTCGATGCCGAAAATTCTCGAGTGCATCGAGCACGTTATCGGGCCGGCCTGCAAGCTGAGCAGTCTCAATGCTCGCTCGACGAATCCGAACAACGGAGAATCGCAACCGTGGCATGTCGACGCTGGAGCGATCGCCGACGAGCGCGGGTACTGGGTGTGCAACTCGGTGTGGATGCTCGACGACTTCACCGTGGAGAACGGCGCCACGCGGATGATTCCGCGCTCTCACACCTGGCGGCGGCTTCCGGACGCCGGTAACACGGGGCCCCTGGAGGGCGAAGAGTTGGTCACTGGCGAGGCCGGAACGGTCGTCATCATGAATGCTCACATGTGGCATGGAGGAACGGCCAACCGCACCGATCGTTGCCGGCGGGCGTTGCACGCGTTTTACACCCGTAACGACAGGCCGCAGCAGCAATATCAAAAGGCGTTGCTGCGTCCTGAAACCGTTGCGGCGCTGACGCCGCAACAGCGGCGTCTGCTGGCCATCGACGACGTCGAGAACGACCGGCTGAGCTCGGCGATGAGCCGCATGAGCGGATTTCTGAAATAGCGTCGGGGACGGGTCGCGGGTCGTTGTGACGATTGCGTTGTCGGCAACTTCTACTGCACCGACGCGGACGACGTAAGACCTCGACGCACGAACCCGTCTGTCATGCCGGTTGCCGATTCTCTTGGCTGGTGCACGCCCCGCGAGATCGACCTCGGTCTGCAGTCCGTCGCCAACGACGCGGGGCTTCGCGTTTCCGTTCTACCCGACGGTTTCGTATTCGCGATCGAGCATCGAGACGGGAGCACCCCCGTTCTCGTCAACCAGGTCCTCGCCTCGCCCATCGATGGAGGCATCGGACGCATTCTGTTGCGCATGGGCGGAGCCAGCCCGGTCAACATGGAAGCCGTCGGCGCTCACGCCGAAGTCGCGCTCGGGGTTGCGAACGAGGGGTTCGCCTGGGAAGGCGCGACCAACGGCATCCGGCATCGGGTGACCCTTCGCGTGCTTCGTGATCGGCCCGCGTGGCTTTGGCGTGTCGAGGTCACCAATGCAAGCGACTTCGCGGTCCCCATCGACGCGATCCTCGTGCAGGACTTGGGGCTTGGCGTCCGCGCATTCGTCGGCAATAACGAGGCGTATGCGTCGCAGTACATCGACCAGCACATCGCGCGCCATCCGTCGTTCGGACCGGTGGTGATGAGCCGGCAGAATCTCGCTCAGGACGGCAGGCATCCCTGGGTGATGCACGGATGTCTCGACGGCGCTCGCGCGTTTGCCACCGATGCAATGCAGTTGTTGGGGCCGACGAATCGGGATGCAGATGGCGTTCGCCTCGTTTACGGCACATCCCTTCCCGATCGTCGGCTGCAACACGAGGTGTCGTGTGTTGCGCTGCAGTCGTTGCCGATCGCGCTGGAACCCGGTGCAACCGCGTGCTGGCGCTTCTTCGCCGTCTACTCGGCCGACCATCCAGCCGCTTCCGATGACGCCGATTTGAGCCGGCTCGACGCCATATCGTGGCCGAGCGGCGATGACATTCGCATCGCGACGAAGCCCGTCTTGCGGAGCGTGGTACAGGACGCACGTTCGGTCGAAGTCGCGTCATTGAGCGACGCCGAATCGGCTCGCCGCTATCCCGATGGCTTTTTCGAAGAATCCGAGGACGGCCAGCGGCTGTCGTTCTTCACGCCCGATCCGCCGCACAACCGCCACGTCGTGTTGCGGGACAAGGAGCGGATCGTCATGCGTCGCCACGGCGCGCTGCTACGGTCCGGTCGAGCGATGCTGCCGGACGAATCGACGCTCAGTGTCACGTGCTGGATGCACGGCGTCTTCGCGGCTCAGCTCACGATAGGCAACACGTCGTTCCACAAGCTGTTCTCCGTTTCACGCGATCCGTACAACATCATGCGCGCAAGCGGCTTGCGTGCGATGATCGATACGGGTACCGGCTGGCGTTTGCTCACCGTCCCGTCCGCGTTCGAGATCGGATTGAGCGACTGCTGCTGGATCTATGTGCTCGCCGATCGAACGATCACGATACGGGTCGTCGCGTCAGGCGAAGACCCTGCACTCCAATGGCGGATCCTGATCGATGGACCGCCTTGCCGGCTCCTCGTGTTCGGACATCTGGTACTGGGCGAGCGCGACTTCGAGCATGCAGGACGCGTGCAGATCGACTCGCGCGCCTGCAGGTTCACCTTTCGGCCCGATCCGGCATCGCTATGGGGACAACGCTATCCTCACGCGACGTACCAACTCGTCACGAGCACCCCGGAGGCCGTCGAGGCGGTCGGCGGCGACGAGCTGCTGTTTGCGCATCGAAGGCTGCGCAATGGCACCCATGCGGTGATCATGACGCGGCCCACGCAGGCATTCTGCTTCGCTGTCGTCGGGTCGTTGACGGACCCCGCGGAAGCGGCGCGTCTCGCGTCGAAGTACGAACAGGCGCACGAAGACGACGAGTTGCTCGCCGGCGCAAAGGATTTCTGGACACATGTCACGCGCGGCACACGGATCGAAGGGGAAGGCGCCGAGGTGGCGGCTCTCGACGCTTATTTTCCGTGGCTCGCGCACGACGCGATGATCCATCTGACGGTTCCGCGCGGGCTCGAGCAGTACACGGCGGCCGCGTGGGGTACGCGCGACGTCTGTCAGGGCTCCGTCGAATTTCTGCTGGCGCTCGACCACGACCAACCGGTCAGCGAGATCCTGCGCATCGTGTTCGCGCAGCAGTACGCGTCGCGGGGCGACTGGCCGCAATGGTTCATGCTCGAGCCCTACTCGGGCATTCAGGACCGGCACAGCCACGGTGACGTGATCGTCTGGCCGCTCAAGGCGCTGAACGACTATCTCGAGGCGACCAACGACCTGGCGTTTCTCGATGAAACGCTTCCCTGGCGCGACGACGAGACGCTCGAGCGCACGAGCTACCGCGATCCCGTCGCCATTCACGTCGACAAGCTGCTCGACACGATCCGCGAACGACTCGTACCCGGGACGCACCTGGTCCGCTATGGCGAGGGGGACTGGAACGATGCGCTGCAACCGGCCGATCCCTCGTTGCGCGATTGGATGGTGAGCAGCTGGACCGTCGCACTCCTGTATCAGCAGCTCGTGCGCTACGCCGATGTGCTGCATCGTGCCGGGCGCGACGGCGCAGCGGACGCGATCTCGGCGCTTGCCGTGAACATGCGTGGCGATTTCAATCGTTTCCTCGTGCGGGACGACACGGTGGCGGGATACGCCATCTTTTCTCCCGGAAGCGACACGCCGGAGCTGCTGTTGCATCCGACGGATGTGCGCACCGGTCTTCGCTATTCGCTGCTGCCGATGACGCGAGGCATCATCGCGAAATTGTTCACCCCCGAACAGGCGCAACATCACTTGCAACTCATACGCGAGCATTTGCTGCTGCCGGATGGTGCGCACCTGATCGACCGACCCGTCGCTTATCACGGCGGTGTCGAGCGTACGTTCCGGCGGGCGGAATCAGCCGCGTTCTTCGGCCGCGAAATCGGTTTGATGTACGTGCACGCACATCTTCGCTACGGACAAGCGATGGCAGCGCTCGGAGAGGCAGAGGCACTATGGGATGCGCTGCTCGTTGCAAATCCGATAAGCGTTACCGAAAGTGTGTCGAATGCCGCACCGAGGCAGCGCAACGCCTATTTCAGCAGCAGCGATGCCGCCTTCAGCGACCGCTACGAGGCGAGCGCCGAATGGTGGCGCACGCGCGACGGCACCGTCGATGTGGAAGGCGGATGGCGCATCTATTCGAGCGGCCCGGGACTGTATGTCAATTTGCTGATCGCCCACGCGCTCGGCAAGCGACGCGTGTTCGATCGTCGAACAGGCACACCGGTGTTGCGTGCAGTCAACGCAGTGTCGTCCGTCTAGATGCTGTTGGTCGCTATTGCTTGAAGACGGCGGTGAAGAACTTCGACGCCTCGCCTTCCGCTTCCTTGTTCACTTTCGCGTCGTAGCGCAGCGGCAGATTGAATTTCTTTCCGAGCGCGGTCGCCTCGGGATTCGTGAACGCGTGCACGGCGCCCGGATATTCGATCACCCGGTAGTCGGCCTTCGCGGCGTCCATGTCGGCCTTCAGCGTCGCGTATTGCTCCTTCTTCACGAACGGATCGTCGGCGCCGTTCAGGACCAGGACTTTCGCCTTCACCGTGCCCGGTGCGGGAGCCGGCGTATTGAGGCCGAGCGACGCGTGGAATCCGACGACGCCATCCAGGTCTGCCCCTGCGCGCGCCATGTTGATCACGACCGCGCCGCCGAAACAGTAGCCGACGGCGCCGATGCGCGC
>JAICLP010000419.1 GCA_025925475.1 Burkholderiales bacterium
CGCGTCGCCGCCGTCATCACGCGGGCGTAGCCGCTCGCAACCCGCGTCGAGGCCCAGTGCAGCACGGCAGCAAGGGCCGAGAAGACCACGATCGTATAAAGCGGCGCCTCGATGCCCAGGAAATACATCGCATGCAGGTAACCGGTGCGCGCGCCGAGGCAGCACGAGAGCGCGACGACGGCGAGCGCCGCCATCAGGCCGCTCCGCGCGACGATCGCGGTCGCCGCAAAGACCGCAGCAACCGCCAGGAACGACGCGACCGATCCTTCGCCGAGCTTGACGATTCCGCCGCCGAACAGCAGCGCGCCGACGACGGTGCAGGCGACGGCAAGCACCTGCCACTGCTGGTCGCGGCGCAGAATCAGCGCGAGACCCGCGGCGCAAATGCCGACGCCGAGTGCGATGGCCGTGGCCGGCGTCGGCAGCAACGCGAGCGTCGCGCCTGCGACGGCGATGACGCCGAATGCGACCAGGACGTTGAAGGCGAGCGTTGTCGTGCCGGCGTGCGAGAGCGCGCGCAGCTTGTCGTATTCGCGCTGGTCGATTCGTCCTTGCGTGAGCAGCGCGTCCAGATCGAGCGTGACTTTCATGAAGTCCTCCCCTGTGGATGTTGTCTCGCGGGCGGCGGCGCATCGTACGCCGGCGCAGACGGAACCGCCATTGGCCGTCCGACCGACAGCACGATCGTCGTCGCACCGGGATCGATGCGCCGGACGAACGCCAGCACCGACTCTGCGCTGACGACATCGATCGCGCCGGCCATGCGGCGATCGAGCGGATGGTCGTCGAACGCGACGTTCGCCCGCGTCAGCTCGCCGCCCAGACGCTCGAGCGCAAAGACGTGGATCGTCGCCGGGCGAAATCGCTGGGCGCGAAGCCACGCCTGCGCCTCCGCGCGGCCGCCTGTCTCATGCTCCGCGAGCGCGGCAGCGGTCGCTTCGAGCACCCATTGGTTCGAGTTCTGGTACCGGGTGCTCCACGGATATGCGACGAGGTTGTAGCGCGGCTCGTGCAGGCGGCCAGCGGCGCGCGCGGCGAGCAAGGCGCCGATCCGGCGCTGCACCGCCGGCGACGGCACGACGATCGCCGCCTCGTACGCGAACATGTCGTCGAGGAAGAAATCGCCGAAGCCGTCGTCGAACAGCGCGGACGTAGCCGTGCCGCACGCGTTGAGCTCCTCGACCATCGTCCATGCGCCGCGCGGATGATCGCGCCACGCGAAGGCGACGTGCGAATAGCGCAATCCGTAGCGCGTCAGGTCGCGGCCGGCGCGCGCGACGATCGCGACGTGCGCGTCGGCCCGGTCGAGCGCCTGCTCGACATCGAGCGCGAGTGTGAGCGCAGCGCGCACCTCGTCCGGAGCAAGCCGCTTCTCGGTGCACGCCTGCCCGGCATGCGCGGCGAACGTGAAAAGCGCCAACGCGATTGCAAGCGCGGTTCGCAGCATCGTCGTCTCCGCTCACATCTGCGTCGAGCGCGCGGTGTAGACGAGCCGGCGGCCGACTTCGTTCGGGATGAACGCGACGATGCGCCCGCCGGCGAGCAACGATGTCCCCGCTGCTTCGACGACGGCGCTGACCGTCTCGCCGACGCCGATCGATCCCGCTTGCGCGAGATCGGCGGCGACTCGGACCGACGCCTGCGATCCGGTTGCGACGTCGCGCAACACGATGACGCTCTCGTCGGCCGTCGTCATCACGCCGGCGACGACGAACGACGCGCCCGCCCGAACCAGCTCCGCACTGCCGTCCACCAGCATGCCCGAGCCCCCGATGGCCGCACGGGATGCTTCCGCTGACGCAGCCGTGCTGTCCTGTGCGAAGGCGGTGATCGACGTCGAGGCGAGAACACCCGCCGAGGCGAGGCCCGCGAGAATGCGCTTCGAGTTCATGCTGTTCTCCCGTTCGTTGACTGGATGCGGGGTGGGCCCGCGAGTCGCAGTCTCCGCCACAGGTAGCGCTAGTCAATACGTTCCTGAACAGGTATCGTTTTGCGCTACCCAAGGGATCGATGAACATGACCGGCACGCACCAGATCGTCGATACGCTGAAGCGGCTGTTGAAGGCGCGCGGCCTCACCTACGCCGAGCTCGCACGACGGCTCGGGCTCTCGCACGCAAGCGTGAAGCGGCTCTTTTCCGCGCAGACGTTCACGCTGGCGCGCCTCGCGCAGGTGTGTCGGGTGCTCGAGATCGATTTCTTCGATCTGGCGCGGC
>JAICLP010000089.1 GCA_025925475.1 Burkholderiales bacterium
AGAACATGCCTCCGGCGCGCCAGGCCGCGGAGGTCGCGAAGGTCAAGCGCTTCGAAAGCGGTGTCGTCAAGGATCCGATCACGATCCCGCCGTCGATGTCGGTGCGGCAGGTGCTCGCCCTGACGCAGCAGCACCGGATATCGGGCCTGCCCGTCGTCGACGGGCGCAAGATCGTCGGCATCGTCACCAATCGCGACCTGCGCTTCGAGACGAATCTCGATCAGCCGGTGTCCGAGATCATGACGCGCGCCGACAAGCTCGTCACGGTGCCCGAGGGCACCGACCTCGAGACGGCGAAGGCGCTGATGCACCGCCATCGCCTCGAGCGCGTGCTCGTGATCAATCGCGAGCGCGAGCTTCGTGGTCTCATCACCGTCAAGGACATTCTCAAGTCCACCGAGCATCCGGTCGCATGCAAGGATGATCTCGGGCGCCTGCGCGTCGGCGCGGCCGTGGGGACCGCGGACGATACCGACGCGCGCGTCGAGGCGCTCGTCGCCGCCGGCGTCGACGTGATCGTCGTCGATACGTCGCATGGTCATTCGCAGGGCGTGCTCGACCGCGTGCAGGCGGTGAAGAAGCGTTATGCGCACGTGCAGGTGATTGGCGGCAACATCGCGACCGCCGCGGGTGCGAGGGCGCTCGTCGATCACGGTGCCGATGGCGTCAAGGTCGGCATCGGTCCGGGATCCATCTGCACGACGCGTATCGTCGCCGGCGTCGGCGTTCCGCAGATCTCGGCGATCCAGGATGCGTTAGCCGGCGCGAGCGGCGGCGACGTTCCGATCGTCGCCGACGGCGGCATCCGCTATTCGGGCGACATCGCGAAGGCGATTGCCGCCGGCGCATCGGCGGTGATGCTCGGCAGCCTTTTCGCCGGCACCGAAGAGTCGCCCGGCGAGATCGAGCTCTACCAGGGCCGCTCGTACAAGAGCTATCGCGGCATGGGCTCGATCGGCGCGATGCAGAAGGGCAGCGCCGATCGTTATTTCCAGGATTCCGAAGGCGAGGGCGCTGCCGAGAAGCTCGTGCCCGAGGGCATCGAGGGGCGCGTGCCGTACAAGGGACCGGTCGGGAACGTGATCGTGCAACTGATGGGCGGGCTGCGTGCGGCCATGGGCTATTGCGGCTGCCCGACGATCCGCGACCTGTCGACCCGCGCCGAGTTCGTCGAGATCACGTCGGCGGGCGTGCGCGAATCGCACGTGCACGATGTGCAGATCGTCAAGGAAGCGCCGAATTACCGCATCGAGTAGAAAAGTGGCGGGCAGCGCCGCGTGGGGGGGTCATTGCCGAATACTGATCCTCGACTTCGGCGCGCAATACACGCAGCTGATCGCGCGGCGCCTGCGCGAGACGAACGTCTACTGCGAGATCCACCCGTTCGACGTCAGCGACGAATTCGTGCGCGATTTCGGCGCCCGCGGCATCGTGCTGTCCGGCGGGCCGTCGAGCGTCACTGGCGGCGAAACGCCGCGCGCGCCGCACGCCGTCTGGGAGCTGGGCGTTCCGGTGCTCGGCATCTGCTACGGCATGCAGACGATGGCTGCGCAACTCGGCGGCAAGGTCGAGCAGGGGCGCGTGCGGGAGTACGGACGCGCGGAAGTATCGGCCCGCGGCCATACGGCGCTCATTCGCGCGATCGAGGATCGCCGCAACGCCGAGGGCCACGGCCTGCTCGATGTCTGGATGAGCCACGGCGACAAGGTGATCGACCTGCCGCCGGGCTTCACGCTTGCCGGATCGTCGGACGTGTGCGCGATCGCCGCGATGGCGGACGAATCGCGACGCTTCTATGGCGTGCAGTTCCATCCCGAGGTCACGCATACGCCGCAGGGCGCATCGATCCTGGCGCGTTTCGCGCACGACATCTGCGGCTGCGGCCACGACTGGAACATGCACGACTACGCCGCCGAGGCGGTCGAGGCGATTCGCGCGAAAGTCGGGCGCGACGACGTGTTGCTCGGCTTGTCGGGCGGCGTCGACTCGTCGGTGGCCGCGGCGCTTTTGCATCGCGCGATCGGCGATCGGCTCGTGTGCGTGTTCGTCGATCACGGGCTTTTGCGGCACAACGAAGCCGAGCAGGTGATGGACACGTTCGCGACGCATCTCGGCGTGCGCGTCATCCATGTCGACGCGAGCGACCAGTTTCTCGCTGCGCTCGAGGGCGTCGTCGATCCCGAGGCGAAACGCAAGATCATCGGCCGCCTCTTCGTCGACGTCTTCCAGCGCGAAGCGGCGAAACTCACCGCGGCGAAATGGCTCGCGCAGGGCACGATCTACCCCGACGTGATCGAGTCGGCCTCGGCCAAGGGCAGCAAGGCGCATACGATCAAGTCGCACCACAACGTCGGCGGATTGCCGGAAACGCTGCACCTGAAGCTGCTCGAGCCGCTGCGCGAGCTCTTCAAGGACGAGGTGCGAAAGCTCGGGCTCGAGCTCGGCCTGCCGCGCGAGATGGTGTTCCGCCATCCGTTCCCGGGACCCGGCCTTGGCGTGCGCATCCTCGGTGACGTCACGCGAGCGCGTGCCGACATGCTGCGCGCGGCCGATGCGATCTTCATC
This sequence comes from Burkholderiales bacterium, assembly GCA_025925475.1. Classification (GTDB taxonomy): domain Bacteria; phylum Pseudomonadota; class Gammaproteobacteria; order Burkholderiales; family Casimicrobiaceae; genus VBCG01. Next base: position 2,566 of record JAICLP010000089.1, read on the forward strand.
GACGAGCTGCGGGCCGCGCGCGATGCGGACGGTCAGTCGTGGTACGACGCCGTGTCGCAGGCATTCGCGGTGTTCCTGCCGATTCGCTCCGTCGGCGTGATGGGCGACGGCCGCACCTACGAGCACGCAATCGCACTGCGCGCGGTGCAGACGACCGATTTCATGACCGCCGACTGGGCGCCGCTGCCGCATTCGCTGATCGCGCGGATCAGCAATCGGATCACGAACGAAGTGCGCGGCATCAACCGCGTCGTCTACGACGTGTCGAGCAAGCCGCCGGCGACGATCGAATGGGAGTGAGCAAACAGGTCCGGATCAAACGCGTCTACGACGATGCGGCCGACTCGGATGGCACGCGCGTGCTCGTCGACCGGATATGGCCGCGCGGGTTGACGAAGGAGCGCGCGGCCGTCGACGTCTGGCTGAAGGAGATCGCGCCGTCGACCGAGTTGCGCAAGTGGTTCGGTCACGACCCGGTGCGCTGGAAGGAATTCCAGGCACGCTTCCGGAAAGAGCTCGATCGGAACACGGACGCAGTCGCGCAGCTGCGCGACGTGATCGAGCGTGGACCGGTGACGCTGCTCTACGGGGCGCGCGACGAAGCGCACAACGACGCGGTGGCTCTTCTCGGTTATCTCGATGCCAGGCAAGAACGCTGACCGGCGCGCGGGCGGGAAGACGGCGCCTGTCGTCGCACCGGTCCGCCGTACGCAGCTTGCCTCGCGCGACCTCTTCTATACGCGGATCCGCCGCGGCGCGTCCTATGCGCTCGCGCTCGTCGCGACGACGCTCGCGATCGGCATCGTCGGTTATCACGCGCTCGAGCACATGAGCTGGCTCGATGCATTTCACCAGTCCGCTCTGCTCCTGTCGGGCATGGGACCGGTCGTCGACATCAAGTCGGCCGCCGGCAAGTTCTTCGACAGCATCTACGCGCTCTTCTGCGGCGTGATCCTGCTCGCGGCCACCGGCCTCATGTTCGCGCCGGTGATCCATCGCCTGCTGCATCGCTTCCACATCGAGGATGCCGGCGACTGACGAAGCGTGGATGGCGCACGCGCTTGCGCTCGCCCGCGAGGCGCAGGCGCGCGGGGAGGTGCCGGTCGGTGCGATCGTCGTCTGCGACGGCGCGATCGTCGGCCACGGCGGCAATGCGCCGATCGCGCGAAGCGACCCGACGGCGCACGCCGAGATTGCGGCACTGCGCGAAGCGGCGGCAGCGATCGGCAATTACCGGCTGCCCGGTTGCGCGCTCTACGTCACGCTCGAGCCATGCGCGATGTGCGCGGGCGCGATCATGCATGCGCGGCTTGCGCGTCTCGTTTTCGGTGCGCGCGACCCGAAGACCGGTGCGTGCGGGTCGGTGGTCGATCTCTTCGCCGAGCCGCGACTCAATCACCACACGCGGGTCACGAGCGGCGTTGCGGCCGATGAGTGCGCAAGCCTGCTCACGCGATTCTTCGCCGCGCGCCGGCAGCAGGTAATCGAATGAGCGCGTCGCTCAACTTCACGATCGTCGCGCCTGCGGGCTTCGCCACCGATTCGGCGGCAGTCGATCGCGCCGAGGCGCTGCTCGTTCGACTCGGACACCGCGTTCACGTGGACGAAACGGCGCGCGGCCGCTTCCAGCGCTTTTCCGCGCCGGACGGCGCGCGCCTCGCGGCGATCGAGCGCATCAATGCCGACGACGATACCGACGTCGCACTGATGCTGCGCGGCGGCTACGGCTTCACGCGGCTTCTGGCGCGCATCGATTTCGCCGCCCTCGCGCGCGCGAAGAAGCGCTGGATGGGCCATTCCGATTTCACGGCGTTTCAACTCGCGGCGCTCGCGCAGGGAGGCATGGTCACGTATGCGGGGCCGATGGCATCGTACGATTTCGGCGCGGTCGAGCCGTCGGCGTTCACCCTCGCGAACTGCTTCGGTGTGCTCGAGAACGACGAATGGCAGATCGACTGCGCACTCGACGGGCCGGCCAGCGCATGCGCGGGCACGCTGTGGGGCGGCAACCTGGCGATGGTCGCGCATCTCGCCGGCACGCCCTATTTCCCGAGCATCGACGACGGCATCCTGTTTCTCGAGGACGTCGGCGAGCACCCCTATCGGATCGAGCGCATGTTCTACCAGCTGCTGCACGCAGGCGTCCTCGACAAGCAGAGGGCGGTGCTGCTCGGCGCGTTCACCGAATACCAGCTCAATCCCAACGATGCGGGCTACGACCTCGACGTCGCGATCGCGCATCTGCGCGAGCGCGTTCGCGTGCCGGTGTACACGGGGCTGCCGCTCGGCCACGTTCCCGACAAATTGACGCTGCCCGTTGGCGGCCGTTGCGAGCTCGACGCCGGCAACGGCCGCGCCCGATTGCGCCTGTCGCACTATCGATGAGCACCGACTTTGCCGTGCACATGTGCCAATGGCGCGGCGCGCAGCGCGAGCTGCGTCTCGTTCGTCACGCGGTGTTCGTCGTCGAGCAGCGCGTACCCGAATCGCTCGAGTGGGACGATTTCGACCACACGTCGCTGCACGCGCTTGCACGAAGCGCGAACGGTGATGCGATCGGCTGCGCGCGGCTGTTGCCGGATGGGCACATCGGCCGCGTGGCGGTGCTCGTCCACTGGCGCCGGCGCGGCGTGGGCAGCGCGCTTTTGCTGCGCCTGATCGACGAGGCGCGAACGCGCGGCCACGCGCGCATTCGGCTGAACGCGCAGGTCGACGCCATGCCGTTCTACGCCCGCTACGATTTCGTCGGCCGGGGCGACGTGTTCGACGAAGCCGGCATTGCGCATCGCGCGATGGAACTCGTGCTGGGATCGAGCGCGTAGCCGTATGCAACCTCGCCGCAAGCGCTGCCTTGTGGATCGAAGCTGCGTTCGACGAACTCGACCTCGCCCGTTCGCGTCAACGCAACGAGTGTCGAGCAGCGCGTGCCGTAGGTTTCGCTCACGATGAATGGCGACGACAGCAGGCGCTCGCGCTCGCGCGTAATGCCGGTCTGCGGCAACTCGTCGTCGGCGGCGGATACGCGATCGGCAAGCACCGTCCACAATCGCGTGAGATCGTCGTCACCCGATGCAACCCAGGCTGCGATACCGTCCTTCGCGCGCACGAGCTTCGGCCATGGCGTATTGAGGCCGGCGTTGGACACGCCATGGATTCCGGGCGTCAACGCGATAACGCCGTCGGCCCGGTTGGATCCGAACGCCGCGGCCGACGCGTCTCCGGCGACGACGTTGAAGCCGTTGTAGCGCTGCGCCGCGGCGACGACCGCGGCAAGGGCATCGGCCGGCGAGCGCGCATCGCGCAGCAGCGCGGGCACGAGCGCGCCGCGCGACGGCGCATCGGGATCGAAGCGCCCCGGTTCGCGAACGTTCGTCACGAACGCCCAGCGCCCCGCGCGCGTTACGCCGAGCCAGGTGCCGCCCTGCGCGAGATCGCGTCCGGCGAGGATCGGCGGCACGCCCGCGTCGTTCCACCAATGCGCCGCCTGCGCGGGCCGTGCATGAAACTCGTCCCGATTGGCCGCGAGCACCAGCGCGTAGCGCGGGTGGACGTCGAGCGCAATGACGGCGAGGCACATTTCAGGAGTCAGGAATCAGAGGACAGGGATCGGTCAAAGCAGCGTCTTCGGGGGCGCGACGCGGGTCGCGTTGCCGACAGCTGATCATGCCGACGGCCGCGACGTACGTGGTGCATCGGTGGGCACTGCATACGGCAGTGCGCGCCGCACGAGGCGCGGACCGCCGGGTTCGCCGAGCCGGAAGTCGTTCGCCTCCCACGCCGCCATCTGCGCAACCGCGAGCAGCACGATGCCGCCGTTCACGTCCGGCGCCGCGTTGACGACGGTGCCGCACGGCTGCTCGGCGTCGAACGCGGCCGAGTAGAGTCGCGTCGCGGGTGCCGCTTCGAGCGCATCGGCGTGAAACGCGAAGAGCCGCTCCTTGAGCCGGCCGAGGTACTGCATCCGCGCGACGATCTCCTGTCCGGGATAGCAGCCCTTCCCGAAACTCACGCCGCCGAGCAGGTCCCAGTTCGCCGTCTGCGGAACGAAGCGATCGCTCGTGGCCGCGGTGATCGATGGCACGCCCGCTGCAATGCCGAACCATCGCCAATCGTCGTTGCCGACCGATGTCGCATGCCGTGCAAGCGCTGCGTTCAGCATCACGCTGTCGGCGTGCGGCGCGACGACGACGATGCGCCGATCGGGCAGCATGAAGGCCGTCGCGGCGTTGCCGAACGCGACGGCGCGTGCCGGTGCCGGCGACGCGCCGAAGGCCTCGCGCATCGCGTTGAGGCTGCCGTCGCCGGCGACGCCGATCAGCGTGGATGCCGCCGTAACGTCCTCGACGCTCGCCTTCGCGCGCAACACGAACATCGATAGCCGGCGGCGAATGGTTTCGGCGAGATCGCCGGCGAGGAGCAGCGTGACGGCGTCGCCCGCCTGTCCGGATGGCGCGCGCCACAGCACGCCGTTCGCGAGCATGCGGCCCTTCGGCGAGTTGTAGCTCCAGTACTGCCCTTCACCGGCGCGAAGCGCCTGTACGTCGCTCGAAAGCTGCCCGTGCAGGAAGGCGATCGCATCGTCGCCGGCCACGCGCAGCACCCCCCATTCGGTACGGTTGCAGGCGGCGGGGGCGGCGGGCGTCATGGCGACCTGGGTCGGGGCGATGGAATCGGCGGGATATCGAATGGGGCGCCGGGGTGGGTGCCGGCAACGACGTATCCCGTGCTAGAATAACGAGTTAGCTGCGCCGTGCGTTTACCCGATTGTACGGCGTCCATTCCGCACACCGGCGTTTCAGGGTGAGAGGGCCGCGCAACGCCAGGCGGCCGCAAGCGCAATCCGCCGGTGGAGGCCAACCCTGATAGAGGAGCACCATGTCCGTCACCATGCGCCAGATGCTGGAGGCCGGCGTTCATTTCGGCCACCAGACCCGCTACTGGAATCCGAAGATGGCCGATTACATCTTCGGCCAGCGCAACAAGATCCACATCGTCAACCTCGAAAAGACGCTGGCGATGTACAACGACGCGATGAAGTACGTGCGCCAGCTCGCACAGAATCGCGGAACCATTCTCTTCGTCGGCACGAAGCGCCAGGCGCGCGAGATCGTCGCCGAGGAGGCGCAGCGTTGCGGCATGCCGTACGTCGACCATCGGTGGCTCGGCGGCATGCTGTCCAATTTCAAGACGGTCAAGCAGTCGATCAAGCGGCTGAAGGACCTCGAGACGATGAAGCAGGACGGCACGTTCGACCGCATGACGAAGCGCGAGGCGCTGTCGCACCAGCGCGAGCTCGACAAGCTCGAGAAGAGCCTTGGCGGCATCAAGGACATGGGCGCGCTGCCCGATGCGATCTTCGTCATCGACATCGGCTATCACAAGATCGCGGTCACCGAGGCGAAGAAGCTCGGCATCCCGATCGTCGCCGTCGTCGACACGAACCACAACCCCGATCCGATCGACTACGTGATCCCGGGCAACGACGATTCGAGCCGGGCGATCCGCCTCTATGCGCGCGGAGTTGCCGACTCGGTCCTCGAGGGCAAGACGAGCACGATCCAGGAGATCGTGTCCGCCGGCGACGAATTCGTCGACGAAGCGACCGCCTGACGCGAAGGCGCGCAACGCGCCTTCCACACCCTGCGCGCCGTCACGAGCGCCGCGCGGGCCTCGCCGGGACGCGAGCGCGTTTCGGCCGCAACGAATGATGGAGCACGCAATGCCGGAAATTTCCGCAAGCAGGGTCATGGAGCTGCGCCAGCGCACGGGCCTGCCCATGATGGAATGCAAGAAGGCGCTGACCGAAGCCGAAGGCGATCTCGGCAAGGCCGAGGAGCTGCTGCGCATCCGCAGCGGCGCGAAGGCGAGCAAGGCCGCGTCGCGCGTCGCCGCCGAAGGGATTGTCGGCATCGCGGTTGCGCCGGACGCGAAGACCGCGGCGATGGTCGAGGTGAACTGCGAGACCGACTTCGTGGCGAAGAACGACGAGTTCCGCGCGTTCGCGAACGAGATCGCGCAGGTCGTCGTGCGCGAGCAGCCGGCCGACGTCGAGGCGCTCGCCGGGCGTACGCTTGCCGCCGGCGACACGATCGAGACCCGGCGCATCGCGCTCGTGCAGAAGATCGGCGAGAACGTGACGATCCGCCGCTTCGTGCGGCTCGCCGCGCAGGGACGGATCGCGTCGTACGTGCACGGCACGAAGATCGGCGTGCTCGTCGACTACACGGGGGGCAACGAGGCGCTCGGCAAGGACCTCGCGATGCACATCGCGGCGACGAAGCCGATCGCCGTGTCGCGCGAGCAGGTGTCCGCCGACGTCGTCGACAAGGAGCGCTCGATCGCGGCAGCGCGCGCCGCCGAGTCGGGCAAGCCTGCCAACATCGTCGAAAAAATGGTAGAAGGTGCCGTCGCCAAGTTTCTCGCCGAGGTCACCTTGCTGCCGCAGCCATTCGTCAAGAACGACAAGCAGACCGTCGGCGACCTGGTCAAGGGGCAGGGCGCGCGCGTGAACGGCTTCGTGCTCTACATCGTCGGCGAAGGCATCGAGAAGCGGAAGGACGACTTCGCCGCGGAAGTGGCTGCGATGGCGCGAAACTGAACACGTCCCTTCAGCGGCCAAACGGCGGAGCTTCCGATGAGCCCACCCGATAGTGCGGTCTCCGCGGCCATCGCGCCGCTCCCCGGCATTTCACCGGCGCCCGCGCGGGCGCCGGCCTATCGCCGGATCCTCCTCAAGCTGTCCGGCGAAGCGCTGATGGGCAGCAACAGCTACGGCATCGAGCGCGAGACGATCGACCGGATCGTCGCCGAGGTGGCGGAAGTCGTGCGGCTCGTCGTGCAGGTCGCGATCGTGATCGGCGGCGGCAACATCTTTCGCGGTGTCGCGCCTGGCGCCGCCGGCATGGACCGTGCAACGGCCGACTACATGGGGATGCTCGCGACGCTGATGAATGCACTTGCGCTGCAGGACGCATTGCGCCGCGCCGGTGTCGAATCGCGCGTGCAGTCGGCGCTTCGCATCGACCAGGTTGCCGAGCCGTACATTCGCGGGCGCGCGCTGCGCCACCTCGAGGAGCACAAGGTCGTGATCTTCGCGGCGGGCACCGGCAATCCGTTCTTCACGACCGACACCGCTGCGGCACTGCGCGGCCGCGAGATGGGTGTCGACATCGTGCTGAAGGCGACGAAGGTCGACGGCGTCTACACGTCGGATCCGCTGAAGGACAAGAGCGCGCGGCGCTATTCGACGCTGACGTTCGACGAGGCGATCGTCAAGAACCTCAGGGTGATGGACGCGACGGCGCTCGCGCTTTGCCGCGACCAGAACATGCTGCTCAAGGTCTTCTCGATCTTCGTGCCCGGCGCGCTCACGCGCGTCGTGATGGGCGAGGACGAGGGGACGCTCGTACACTGTTGAACCCCTCACCCCCGGCCCTCTTTCCTCACGGCGGGAAGAGGGTGCCCGAAGGGCGGGTGAGGGCCGATCTGGAGAGAACATGATCAGCGACGTCAGGAAATCAGCCGAACAGAAAATGACGCGGTCGATCGAGACGCTGAAGACCGACCTCGCGAAGGTCCGCACCGGCCGTGCGCACACCGGCTTGCTCGACCACATTCACGTCGACTACTACGGCACGTCGATGCCGCTTTCCCAGGTCGCGAACGTCACGCTCGCCGATCCGCGCACGCTCGGCGTCACGCCGTGGGAGAAGAAGATGATCCCGGTGGTCGAGAAGGCGATCCGCGACTCGGACCTCGGCTTGAATCCGGCGACTTCCGGGGACATGATTCGCGTGCCGATGCCCGCGCTCACCGAGGAGCGGCGCAAGGAGCTGATCAAGGTCGTGCACAAGGAAGCCGAAGCGGCGAAGGTCGCCGTGCGCAACGTCCGTCGCGATGCGAACGACCACCTGAAGAAGCTGCTGAAGGACAAGCAGTGCTCCGAGGACGAGGAGCGCCGCGCGCACGACGACCTGCAGAAGCTCACCGACCGCTTCGTCGCCGACGTCGACCGGTTGCTGGCGCAGAAGGAATCCGACCTGATGGCGATCTAGGGTCTGTTCACACTATGTTCACTGACGCGTTGCGATGCCGAAATGGCCATGCGCGAGGCCCGAAGCCGAAGGCAGGCTGGCCGCCTGGCGAGGCTTTGGAACAAAGCGCATGGCCATTTCGGCCGCAACCCGAAGGGAACGGGCGTCGTCCTGGAGCGCCACTCTGCGTTGCTTTCCTCGCGAAGACGGCCAGTCCTCGCTTCGTCAAGCGCCTTGATTGGCGCTCCATGCCACCCGTTCGCGTCAGCGAACATAGTGTGAACAGCCCCTAGCACGCCGATGTTCAACAGTTCCACCCGTAACATCCCCGAGCCGCGGGGGGGGGGCGGGGCCCGGGGGGGCCGAACGGGGGGGGACCCGCCCCGGGGGCCCCCGCCCGCCCCCGCCCCCCGCGCCCGCCCCCCCCCCCCCCCCTGACCGCCCGGCCGGGGTTTTATCCGGCCCCGGCCCCGGCTCCGGTTAGTCCCGGTCGCGGGCGGCCCCCCCGGCCGACCAGAAAGACCA
>JAICLP010000454.1 GCA_025925475.1 Burkholderiales bacterium
GCCGGCGATCTTCCTGCTCTCCGGGTAACCGCGCGAACGCGACTACGTCGTCGCTTCCTCGTCGGGCCAGTTCTTGATGTAGCTCTTGAGCATGCGGTTTTCGAAGCTCTGCTCCTCGTAGACCGCCTTCGCCACGTCGTGAAACGACACGACCCCTTGCAACGTCGTTCCCTCCATCACGGGAACATAGCGCGCGTGGCGCTCGAGCATCACGCGGCGAAGCTCCATCACGTCGAGATCGGGCGTCGCGGTCAGCGGATCGCGCGCGTAGATCTGCGCAACCGACGCTTCGCCGAGCGCGCCGCCGTGATCGGCGAGCGCCTTCAGCACTTCGGCGAACGTCAGCATGCCGACCATGCGGCCGTGATCCATGACGACGAGCGATCCGATGTCGTGCTCGGCCATCACCTCGACGGCCGACAGCAACGAGCGCTCGGGAGGCGTCGTGAAGAGCGTATGGCCCTTGATGCGCAGGATTTCGCGGACAAGCATTCGCGTACCCTCCTGTTGCTCTGCGGGCGGGACGATTGGCGTCGCCCGAAGAGCAGGTTACTCCGCGGTCCGCGTTGCAGGCAACGTCAAATCACGCTCCGGCAAAACAGGGCTTCGCGCTACAGCGAGCGCCGCTCGCGCAGCGCCTGCGCCAGCGTTCCCGGGTCGACGTATTCGAGCTCGCCGCCCACCGGAACACCGCGCGCGAGCCGCGTCACGCGCAACGCGCGCGCGGTGAGCAGTTCGCCGAGGTAGTGTGCGGTCGCCTCGCCTTCGTTGGTGAAATTCGTCGCGAGGATCACTTCGCGCACGACGCCATCGGTAGCGCGCTTCAACAGGCGTTCGAGGCGGATCTCGCGCGGGCCAATGCCGTCGAGCGGCGAGAGCCTTCCCATCAGGACGAAATACAGTCCCGAATAGGCCCGCGTCTGCTCGACCATCAGGAGATCGGCCGGCGTCTCGACGACGCAAAGCTGCGACGAATCGCGCTTCGCCGAGTCGCACAGCGCGCATAGCGTGCCTTCGGTGAACGTGTTGCAGCGCTCGCAATGCTGGATCGATCGCGTCGCATCGACGAGCGCGCGGGCCAGGCGCTGCGCGCCGTCGCGGTCGTGCTGCAAAAGATGCAGCGCCATTCGCTGCGCGGCCTTCGGGCCCACACCGGGCAGGCATCGCAGCGCCTGCGCGAGCTCGTCGAGCGTGCCGAGCGATTCGGACGATGCCGCGCGCGCGCCGCCGTCGCGCGCGTTCATCTCGGAACGTTCATCAGAACGGCAGCTTGAATCCCGGCGGCAACGGCATGCCGGCGGTCAGGCCGCCGAGCTTTTCCTGCGCCGTGGTCTCGGCGCGGCGCACGGCGTCGTACACGCGAGCGGCCGTCGATGCGACCGCCGCGCGTTGCCCGTGCTCGTGTTCGGCTGGCTTCAGGAGCGCCTGCTGCGAAGGTCGGCCTTTCTCCTGGGCGCTTCACTTCGGATCGGCGGCTATCTGGCGGGCCTCGCGAGCGCCCATCGCACCGGCACGCCGCGCCTTGCTCC
>JAICLP010000412.1 GCA_025925475.1 Burkholderiales bacterium
GGCCGGCGGCATCGATGCGCATCCATACGTTCATCGCGAGCTCGCCGATCCACATGCAGATGAAGCTGCGGATGACGCCTGATCAGGTGCTCGAGCGAGCGGTGAAGGCCGTTGGCTGGGCCCGCCGATACACCGACGACGTCGAGTTTTCGCCCGAGGATGCGGGACGGTCGGAGCCGGACTTCCTGTGCCGGTTGCTCGAAGCGGCGATCGCCGCGGGTGCTACGACCGTCAACATTCCGGACACGGTGGGCTACACGATGCCGTGGCAGTTCGGCGCGCTGATCGCATCGCTTCGCGCGCGGATTCCCAATTCGGATCGCGCGGTCTGGTCGGTGCACTGCCACAACGACCTCGGCGTCGCCGTCGCCAACTCGCTTGCCGCGGTGATGAACGGCGCGCGCCAGGTCGAATGCACGGTCAACGGCCTCGGCGAGCGCGCGGGCAACGCGTCGCTCGAGGAGATCGTGATGGCGGTGCGCACGCGCAAAGACGTCTTCGCCTGCGAGACCCGGATCGACACGACGCAGATCGTGCCGGCGTCGAAGCTCGTGTCGGGCATCACCGGCTTCCCGGTGCAGCCCAACAAGGCGATCGTCGGCGCGAACGCGTTTGCGCACGAGTCGGGCATTCACCAGGACGGCGTGCTGAAGCACCGCGAGACCTACGAGATCATGCGCGCCGAGGATGTCGGCTGGCACGCGAACAAGCTCGTGCTCGGCAAGCTGTCCGGCCGCAATGCCTTTCGCACGCGCCTCTCCGAGCTCGGCATCGATCTTCCCGACGAGGAAGCGTTCAACACGGCGTTCGCGCGTTTCAAGGAACTGGCCGACAAGAAGGGCGAGGTGTTCGACGAGGATCTGCACGCGCTGATCTCCGACGACGTCGTCGAGCCGGCGCACGAGCATTACCGCCTCTCGGCGCTCAAGGTCACGTCGGAGACCGGGACCGTGCCCCATGCGCGCGTGGTGATGGCGATCGGCGACGCCGAAGTGGTCGCCGAGGTTGCCGGGGACGGGCCCGTCGATGCGGTGTTCAAGTCGATCGAGCGGATGGCCGGCTCGCACGCGAACCTGCTGCTCTATTCGGTGAATGCGATCACCGGCGGCACCGATGCGCAGGGCGAAGTCACCGTGCGTCTCGAGCAGGCGGGTCGCATCGTCAACGGACTCGGCGCCGACACCGACATCGTCGTCGCGTCGGCGAAGGCGTACATCAATGCATTGAATCGCCTGCACGACGGCGTCGTGCGACTCAATCCGCAGCGCGCCGCCTAACTCATAAAAAGGGGCCAGGCTCGATTTCGCAGCCCGTCGCCGTCTGCGTATCAAAATCGAGCCTGGCCCCTTTTTTCTTCGCGGTAACATAGCGGCGGGCGCGCTCGTTCCGGGTGCCCGCTTCGCGTCGCCTTCGCAACGGAGGCGGACATTCCAGCTCGTTTTCCTTCGGACGTGCAATCCATGAGCGCCCCGCGCTACGGCCCCGGCATCGAAATCACGGCGGAAGTCACGCCCGAATTCGCGCAAATCCTCACTCCCGACGCGCTCGCGTTCGCGGCACGGTTGCAGCGTGCCTTCGGCGCACGGCGCACCGAGCTCCTCGCGCGGCGCGTCGCACGGCAGGTGCAGTTCGATGCGGGCGAGCTGCCCGATTTCCTTGCCGACACGCGCGCGATCCGGGACGACGACTGGACCTGCGATCCGGTGCCTGCCGAGATCGAGGATCGTCGCGTCGAGATCACCGGGCCCGTCGACCGCAAGATGATCGTCAATGCACTGAATTGCGGCGCCAACGTCTACATGGCGGACTTCGAGGACGCGAACACGCCGATGTGGGAGAACAACGTGCAGGGGCAGCTCAACCTGCGCGATGCGATTCGCCGGCGCATCGACTTCGTGTCGCCCGAGGGCAAGGCATACCGGCTGAACGAGCGCACCGCCGCGCTCTTCGTGCGGCCGCGCGGCTGGCATCTGCCGGAGAAGCACGTCATCGTCGACGGCGAGCCGATCGCCGGCGCGATCTTCGACTTCGCGCTCTACTTCTTTCACAACGCAAAGGAGCTGATCGCGCGCGGCGGTGCGCCGTACTTCTACCTGCCGAAGCTCGAGAGCCATCTGGAGGCGCGGCTTTGGAACGACGTCTTCGTGATGGCGCAGGACGACCTGCTGATCCCGCGCGGCACGATCAAGGCGACGGTCCTGATCGAGACGATCCTCGCCGCCTTCGAGATGGACGAGATCCTCTACGAGCTGCGCCATCACTCGGCGGGCCTCA
>JAICLP010000079.1 GCA_025925475.1 Burkholderiales bacterium
CGCGCTGCGCGAGCGGATCGCCGGCGCATCCGACGGTACCGTTGTATGGGCGCACAACTCGCATCTCGGCGATGCGCGCGCAACCGAGATGAGCCGCCGCGGCGAAGTCAACGTCGGCCAGCTCGTACGCGAACGCTACGGGCGCGACGTCTTCTCGATCGGCTTCTCGACCTACGACGGCACGGTGACGGCCGCTTCCGATTGGGATGCGCCGGCCGAGCGCAAGCGGGTGCGGCCGGGTCTTGCCGGCAGCTACGAGCGCGCCTTTCACGAAAGCGGCCATGATCGCTTCTGGCTCGATCTCGGCGAGCGCGACGTCGCGACGGCCTTGCGCGGCGCGCTGCTGCAGCGTGCGATCGGCGTCATCTATCGTCCCGATACCGAACGCTGGAGCCACTATTTCCACGCGCGGCTGCCCGAACAGTTCGACGCGATGATCCATCTCGACAACACGACGGCGCTCACGCCGCTCGATCGCGGGTCCGGATGGGACGAGGGCGAACCGCCGGAGACGTGGCCGACCGGCATTTGACGGAACCGGCGAACCGGTTTTCGCGCGGATTTTCGACACCGGCTTCGACTCGGCCGCGCTTCGTTTACTCGCGTTGACCCGCTCGTTGATAACGCGATAAAATCGACTGTTTCGTGCGGAATCCGGCCTTGCCTTCGAAGTTTCGGCATTCGGCGATTTTTAAAATCGGGCGGGAGCCTCGCGGGCGCGTGGGCGGGAGCCTCGCGGGCGCGTGATCGATGCGTGACAAGCTGATCGTCGGCAACTGGAAGATGAACGGCGATCTCGCGACGAACGCGCGGCTGCTCGGTCGGCTGTCGACCGACTGGCACGCGACGCAGGGACGCGCGCTGGCGGTATGCGTACCGGCGCCGTACCTGGCGCAGGCGCGGGCCGCGTTGGACGGCTCGGACGTGGCGTGGGGTGCGCAGGACGTGAGCGAGCACCGCGCCGGTGCGTACACCGGCGACGTGTCGGCATCGATGGTCGCCGAATTCGGTGCACGCTACGCGATCGTCGGACATTCGGAGCGCCGGCAGTTGCACGGCGAAACCGATGCGATCGTGAGCGCGAAAGCGCGTGCGGCGTTGGCGGCGGGCTTGACGCCGATCGGCTGCGTCGGCGAGACGCTTGCCGAGCGCGAGCGCGGCGAGACCGATGCGGTGGTCGCGCGCCAGCTCGATGCATTGATCGAGGCGCTCGGTCGCGATATCGCCCGCATCGTCGTCGCATACGAGCCGGTGTGGGCGATCGGCACGGGCAGAACGGCATCGGCCGCGCAGGCGCAGCCCGTGCATGCGATGCTGCGGAGCCGCCTCGTACGTGCGGGAGCAGGCGATGTCGCCGTCCTGTACGGCGGGAGCGTCAAGGCGAACAATGCCGCGGCGCTCTTCGCGATGCCCGACATCGACGGTGCGCTCGTCGGCGGCGCATCGCTCGACGCGGATGAATTTTTGATGATCGGGCGTGCCTAATTCGATTGCACGTCGGTAAAGGAAAAGCGGTAATGAACATGCTTCAGTCGGCGGTCCTCGTGCTTCATGTGCTGGCGGCGATCGCGGTGTGCGGATTCGTGCTGCTTCAGCACGGCAAGGGGGCCGACATGGGCGCGGCGTTCGGCGGCGGCTCGTCCGGCAGCCTGTTCGGCGCCGCGGGCTCCGCCAATTTCCTGTCGCGCTCGACAGCCGTTCTCGCCACGGTGTTCTTCCTCACGAGCGTCGCGTTGACCTGGTTCGGTTCGCAGCAAGGTGCACCCCAGGGCGTGATGGAGAAGGGCGTGATGGAGCGCACGTTGCCGTCGACGCCGTCGGACGTCCCCGCGCCCGCAACGTCGACGACGCCTGCGCCTGCAACTGCGCCGGCACCTTCGACCGGTGCGGCAGGCACGCCGAGCTCGACGGGGAATGCGCCGTCCGAAGTACCGAAGTGATTCCTGTCGGAGCCGACGTGGTGAAATTGGTAGACACGCTGTCTTGAGGGGGCAGTGGCGAAAGCCGTGGGAGTTCGAGTCTCCCCGTCGGCACCATTTGCAGGTATCGGGAATCGGGTATCAGGGATCAGTAAAACCGGCCGATTCCGCTCTGCTTTCCCGATGCCTGATTCCTGATACCTGATTCCTGGCATGCTCGAACAATACTTCCCCATCCTGCTCTTCATCCTGTTCGGCCTCGGGCTCGGCGCGCTGATGCTCGCCATGGGACGGTTCGTCTCGCCGTCGCGGCCCGATCCGGAGAAGCTGTCGCCTTACGAGTGCGGCTTCGAGGCCTTCGAGGATGCGCGGATGAAGTTCGACGTGCGCTATTACCTCGTCGCGATCCTGTTCATCCTGTTCGACCTGGAGATCGCGTTCCTCTTTCCGTGGGCCGTCGTGCTGCGCGACATCGGCTTTTTCGGGTTCGTTGCGATGCTCGTCTTCCTTGCGATCCTCGTCGTCGGCTTCATCTACGAGTGGAAGAAGGGTGCACTGGAGTGGGAGTAGGCATTGGCTATTGAAGGCGTTCTCGAGAAGGGCTTCGTCACGACGACGCTCGACAGTGTCATCAACTGGGCGCGCAACGGCTCGATGTGGCCGATGACGTTCGGCCTCGCGTGCTGCGCCGTCGAGATGATGCATGCCGGCGCGTCGCGCTACGACCTCGACCGGTTCGGCGTCGTCTTCCGGCCGAGCCCGCGCCAATCGGACGTGATGATCGTTGCCGGCACGCTGTGCAACAAGATGGCACCCGCATTGCGCAAGGTCTACGACCAGATGGCCGAGCCCCGCTGGGTGATCTCGATGGGCTCGTGCGCCAACGGCGGAGGCTACTACCACTACTCGTACTCGGTGGTGCGCGGCTGCGATCGCATCGTGCCCGTCGACATCTACGTGCCCGGCTGTCCGCCAACCGCCGAGGCGCTGCTCTACGGCATCCTTCAGCTCCAGAACAAGATCTGGCGCACGAACACCATCGCGCGCTGATGAGCAGTATCACCGACAAGCTGACGGCCGCGCTCGCGGCGTGTTTCGACGAGGGCGCGATCAAGCGCACGATCGTCGATCGCGACGAAGTGACGATCGTCGTCGACGTCGATCGCTATCTCGACGTCATGCGCACGCTGCGCGACCGCCCGGAGCTGGGCTTCGCGATGCTGATCGATCTTTGCGGCGTCGACTACTCGAGCTACGGCGCCGGTGCCTGGGAAGGCCCGCGCTACGCCGCCGTGTCGCACCTGCTCTCGCTCGCGCACAACTGGCGCATCCGCGTGCGCACGTTCGCCGCGGACGACGCGTTTCCCGTCGTGCCGAGCCTGATCGACGTGTGGCCCTCCGTGAACTGGTTCGAGCGCGAGGCGTTCGATCTGTACGGAATCATGTTCCCCGGCCATCCCGATTTGCGCCGGCTCCTCACCGACTACGGTTTCGTCGGCCATCCGTTCCGCAAGGACTTTCCGATTTCGGGCTACGTCGAGATGCGCTACGACCCCGAGCAGGGCCGCGTCATCTACCAGCCGGTGACGATCGAGCCGCGCGAGGTGACGCCGCGGGTGGTCCGCGAAGAGAACTACGCGGAAGGCGAGTAGCGTGGCTGAGATTCGTAACTACACGATGAACTTCGGTCCTCAACATCCGGCCGCGCACGGCGTGCTGCGTCTCGTGCTCGAGCTCGACGGCGAGGTGATCGAGCGTGCCGACCCGCACATCGGCCTCCTGCACCGCGCAACCGAAAAGCTCGCCGAGCACAAGACGTGGATCCAGTCGCTGCCGTACATGGATCGCCTCGACTACGTGTCGATGATGTGCAACGAGCACGCGTACTGCCTCGCGATCGAGCGGCTGCTCGGCATCGAGGTGCCGGTTCGCGCGCTCTACATCCGCACGATGTTCGACGAGATCACCCGCATCCTGAACCACCTGATGTGGCTTGGCTCGCACGCGCTCGACATCGGTGCGATGACGCCGTTTCTCTACGCGTTCCGCGAGCGCGAGGACTTGCTCGACACGTACGAAGCGGTGTCCGGGGCCCGGATGCACGCGGCGTATTACCGGCCGGGGGGCGTCTACCGCGACCTTCCCGACCGGATGCCGCAATACCAGCCGTCGAAGACACGCAGCGCGCGCGAGCTCCACGAGCTCAACGAAAACCGGCAGGGCTCGCTGCTCGATTTCATCGAGGATTTCGTTCGCCGCTTTCCGGGTCGCGTCGACGATTACGAAACGCTCCTCACCGACAACCGGATCTGGAAGCAGCGCACGGTCGGCATCGGCGTCGTCACCGCCGAGCGCGCAATCGCGCTGGGGTTCACGGGCCCAATGCTGCGCGGCTCGGGCGTGCCGTGGGACCTGCGGCGCAAGCAGCCGTATGCGGCGTACGACAAGATGCAATTCGACGTGCCCGTCGGCATCAACGGCGACTGCTACGACCGCTATCTCGTGCGCATCGAGGAGATGCGGCAGTCGAATCGCATCATCCAGCAGTGCGTCGAGTGGCTTCGCGCCAATCCAGGTCCGGTCATCGTCGACAACCACAAGGTCGCGCCGCCGTCGCGCGAGGGCATGAAGGAGAACATGGAAGAGCTGATCCATCACTTCAAGCTCTTCACCGAAGGCATTCACGTGCCGGCCGGCGAGGTGTACGCGGCGATCGAGCACCCGAAGGGCGAGTTCGGCGTCTACGCGATCTCCGACGGCGCGAACAAGCCTTACCGGATCAAGCTGCGTCCGCCCGATTACGTGCATCTCTCCGCGCTCGACGAGATGGCGCGCGGTCACATGATCGCCGACGTCGTCGCGATCATCGGCACGCAGGACATCGTGTTCGGGAGCGTCGACCGATGAGTGCCGCTGAACACGTCGTCAATCTCGACCAGCTCGAAGGCGGGCGCGAGCTGCGCCATGGCGATCGCTTCGATGCGACGCTCGCGGCGGTCGGATCGCGAATCGGCGCGCGCAAGCTCGGCTACAACGTGACGACGGTCGCGCCGGGAAAGCGCGCATTCCCGTTCCACAACCATCACGTGAACGAGGAGCTTTTCTTCGTGCTCGAAGGCGAAGGGACGCTGCGCCTCGGCGACGACGAGCATCCGGTACGCAAGGGTGACTTCGTCTGCTGTCCCGCGGGCGGTCCCGCGCACCAGTTCATCAATACCGGAACGTCGCCGCTTCGTTACCTTGCAGTCAGCACGATGGTCGACTGCGACGTCTGGCACTACCCCGACTCGAACAAGTTCGGCGTCGTCGCCGGCCGCGACTCGTCGGGAACACCGGCGCAGGCGACGTTTCCATCGCGTTTCATTCCCGACGACGTCGGCGTCGGCTATTGGCATGGAGAGTAGGTTGCTGAGCGACTCCGCCTTGCGCCGCATCGATCGCGAGATCACCAAGTACCCGCCCGACCAGAAGCGGTCGGCGGTGATCGCCGCGCTCGCCGTCGCGCAGGACGAGCATGGCTGGCTCTCGGCCGAGGTGATGGACGAGGTCGCGCGCCACCTCGGCATGGCGACGGTCGCCGTGTACGAAGTCGCGTCGTTCTATTCGATGTTCGAGCTGAAGCCGACGGGCCGTTACAAGCTGACGCTCTGCACGAACCTGCCGTGCGCGTTGTCGGGTGCTACCGCCGCGGCCGAGCATCTGAAGCGAAAGCTCGGCATCGGTTTCGGCGAGACGACAGGCGACGGCAAGTTCACGCTGAAGGAAGGCGAGTGCTTCGGCGCGTGCGGCGATGCGCCGGTCATCCTCGTCAACAACAAGCGGATGACGAGCTTCATGAATCCGCCGCAGCTCGACCAGCTGCTCGACGAGCTGTCCGCTGCGGCCGATCGCGGCGAAGGTGCAGGCAAACACGCGAACTACATTCGCGGCGAAGGGCCGCCCCGCGCCGCGGGTTCGGCTCCCTCGGGGGGCAGCGCCGCGCGCGAGCCCGAAAGGCCGTCCCAAGGGCGAGCACGTGCGGGCGAAGCAGGCACTTCGTCGAACCCGCCGCAAGCGTGGGGAGACCCATCCTGAACGCGCCGGCCGAATTCATCGATTACGGCCCCGATGCGGTGCTGCTCGCGGGCCTCAACGGCCGCAATTGGCGCCTCGCCGACTATGTGCAGCGCGGCGGCTACGACGCATTGAAAAAGATCCTTGCCGAGAAGATCCCGCCCGAGCAGGTCGTCGCCGAAGTCAAGAAGTCGGCGCTGCGCGGCCGCGGCGGCGCGGGCTTTCCGACCGGCCTCAAATGGAGCTTCATGCCCCGCCAGTTTCCCGGCGACAAATATCTGGTCTGCAACTCCGACGAAGGCGAGCCGGGCACGTTCAAGGATCGCGACATCCTGCGCTACAACCCGCACTCGCTGTTCGAAGGGATGGCGATCGCCGCGTACGCGATGGGCTGCGCGCGCGGCTACAACTACGTGCATGGCGAGATCTGGGACGTCTACGAGCGTTGCGAGGAAGCGATCGCCGAGGCGTACGAAGCGGGCTTGCTCGGCAACGACATCCTCGGCAGCGACTTCAGCTTCCACCTGTACAACCATCACGGCTACGGCGCGTACATCTGCGGCGAGGAAACCGCGCTGCTCGAATCGCTCGAAGGCAAGAAGGGAATGCCGCGCTTCAAGCCGCCGTTCCCGGCGAGCTACGGTCTCTACGGCAAGCCGACGACGATCAACAACACGGAGACCTTCGCCGCCGTGCCATGGATCATTCGCAATGGCGGCCAGTGGTTCCTCGATCTCGGCATTCCGAACAACGGCGGTACGAAAATCTTCTCCATTTCCGGCGACGTCGAGCGCCCGGGCAACTTCGAGATCAAGCTCGGCACGCCGTTCTCGACGCTGCTCGAAATGGCGGGCGGCATGCGCGGCGGCCGGCCGCTGAAAGCCGTGATTCCGGGCGGATCGTCGGCGCCGGTGCTGCCGGCCGAGATCATGATGGACCTCACGATGGACTACGACGCCATCGCAAAGGCCGGCTCGATGCTGGGCTCCGGCGCCGTCATCGTGCTGAACGACACCCGCTGCATGGTGAAGAGCCTTCTGCGCTTGTCGTACTTCTACTACGAGGAGTCGTGCGGCCAGTGCACGCCGTGCCGTGAAGGCACCGGATGGCTGTGGCGCATGGTCGATCGGATCGAGAACGGCAACGGCCGCCCCGAGGACCTCGATGTGCTCACGAGCGTCGCCGACAACATCCAGGGCCGCACGATCTGCGCGCTCGGCGATGCGGCTGCGCTGCCGGTGAAGAGCTTCATCAAGCACTTCCGCGCCGAGTTCGAGCATCACATCGCGCACAAGCAGTGCATCGTGCCGGCCTATGTCTGAAGCCAAGATGTTGAGCATGGAGGTCGACGGCCGCGCCGTGCAGGTGCCGCACGGCAGCACGGTGATGGATGCCGCAAACAAGCTCGGCATCTACATCCCGTTCTTCTGCTATCACAAGAAGCTGTCGATCGCCGCGAACTGCCGGATGTGCCTCGTGCAGATCGAGAAGGCGCCGAAGCCGCAACCGGCGTGCGCGACGCCGGTCACCGACGGCATGAAGGCGTGGACGCACTCGGAGCAGGCGATCAAGGCGCAGCAGGGCGTGATGGAATTCCTGCTGATCAACCACCCGCTCGACTGCCCGATCTGCGACCAGGGCGGCGAGTGCCAGTTGCAGGACCTTGCCGTTGGCTACGGCGCATCCGCGTCACGCTATCGCGAGAAGAAGCGCGTCGTGTTCCACAAGCAGATGGGACCGCTGATCTCCGCCGAGGAGATGACGCGCTGCATCCACTGCACGCGCTGCGTGCGCTTCGGCATCGAGATCGGCGGCATGATGGAGCTCGGCATGTCGGGACGCAGCGAGCACGCCGAGATCCAGACGTTCGTCGGCCGCACCGTCGACTCGGAGCTGTCGGGCAACATGATCGACATCTGTCCGGTCGGCGCGCTGACGTCGAAGCCGTTCCGCTTTGCCGCGCGCACGTGGGAGCTCTCGCGACGCAAGAGCGTGTCGCCGCACGACGGCCACGGCAGCAATCTCGTCGTACAGGTGAAGAACAACCGCGTGCTGCGCGTGCTGCCGCTCGAGAACGAAGCGGTCAACGAATGCTGGCTGTCGGACAAGGACCGCTTCTCGTACGAGGCGCTCGGCAGCGACGAGCGGCTGACGCAGCCGATGCTGAAGCAGGGCGGCGAATGGAAGGTCGTCAACTGGCAGACCGCGCTCGAATTCGTTGCCAACGGCCTCGCCGACATCGCGGCGAAGCACGGACCTGAATCGATCGGCGCGCTCGTGTCGCCGCATTCGACGCTCGAGGAAATGGCGCTCGCCGCGCGACTGATCCGCGGCCTCGGCAGCGACAACATCGATTTCCGGTTGCGGCAGACCGATTTTCGTGACGACGCGAAGCGTGATGGCATTCCGTGGCTCGGGTTGCCGATCGCCGACGTGAACAAGCTCGACCGCGCGCTCGTGATCGGCAGCTTCCTGCGCAAGGACCAGCCGATGCTCGCGCTGCGGCTGCGGCAGGCGGCGAAGAAGGGCGCGCACGTGTCGTCGCTGCATTCGGTCGACGACAACTGGCTGATGCCGATCGCGCACAAGGCGGTCGTGCCCCCGTCGCAGTTGCCGGCGATGCTCGCGCAAATCGTCGTCGCGGCCGCGCAGGGTGCGGGCAAGGACCCGCCGCAGGCACTGCGCGGCATCGAGCCGGTGGCAGCCGCCGACGTCGTCGCCGCCAGTCTGCTGACCGGCGAGCGGCGCGCGATCCTGCTCGGCAACTACGCGATGCAGCATCCCGAAGCGTCGCAGCTCGTCGCGCTCGCGCAGGCGCTCGCATCGATCACCGGCGCCACGCTCGGCGTCTGCGGCGAAGCGGCGAACAGCGTCGGTGGACATCTCGCGCGCGCACTGCCGCAGACCGGCGGACTCAATGCGCAGGCGATGCTCGGCGTCGACGGCGGCGAATCGCGCCGCGCCTACCTGACGCTGCATGCCGAGCCCGAGTTCGATTGCGCGAATCCGGTGAGCGCGCGCGCCGCGCTCGAGAAGGCCGACCTCGTCGTCGTGCTGTCGGCGTTTCGCACGGCAACCCGCTACGCCGACGTGCTGCTGCCAGTCGCACCGTTCACCGAAACATCCGGCACGTTCGTCAGTTGCGAAGGACGCGTGCAGTCGTTCCACGGCGTTGCGCAGCCGCTCGGCGAGACACGGCCTGCATGGAAGGTGCTGCGCGTGCTCGGCAGCCTGCTGAACATCGACGGCTTCGCATTCGATACGTCCGACGAAGTGCGCGAGGCCGTGCTGGGCGAGGGCGGCGACCTCGCGAGCCGGCTTGCGAACACGTCGCGGATCGAAGTCGCGTCGCCGTCCCGCGCGAACGGCGCGATCGAGCGCGTCGCGGATGTGCCGATCTATTTCGCCGATCCGCTCGTCCGTCGCTCCGAGCCGCTGCAGCAGACCGCCGATGCGAAACCGCCGCGCGCCCGCGTCAACCGGACGCTCCTCGACCAGCTCGGCATCGACGAGGGCGCCCCGATCAAGGTGCGGCAGGGACGTGGCGAGGCGGTGCTGGCGACGCAGGTCGATCCCGGCGTGCCGCCCGGCGTCGTGCGCATCGCGGCGGCGCATCCGTCGACGTGCGGACTCGACGGCTTGTCCGGTCCGGTCAGCGTGGAGCGGGCATGAGAGCCGCACGGCCGCCCCAAGGGCGAGCAGGCGAGAGCGAAGCTCGAGCGTTGGTCGACATGCCGCAAGCGTGGGGGGGTTACATTTGACCGATTTGCTGGCACCTGTCGAGAATGCGATGGGTCCGTGGTTCGTGCCCATCTGGACGATCGTCAAGATCGTCGTCATCGCGGTTCCGTTGATCATCACCGTCGCGTACCTGACGTACGCCGAGCGCAAGGTGATCGGATGGATGCAGGTTCGCATCGGTCCGAACCGCGTCGGCCCGCTCGGCTTGCTGCAGCCATTCGCCGACGTGCTGAAGATGCTGTTCAAGGAGATCATCGTGCCGTCGGGCGCGAGCCGCGCGCTCTTCTTCATCGCGCCGATGCTCTCGCTCGCGCCCGCGCTCGCCGCGTGGGCGGTCATTCCGTTCACGCCGACGCTCGTGCTGTCGAACATCAACGCGGGCCTCCTGTACATCCTCGCGATGAGCTCGATGGGCGTCTACGGCGTCATCCTCGCCGGCTGGGCGTCGAACTCGAAGTATGCGTTCCTCGGCGCCTTGCGGTCGGCCGCGCAGATCGTCTCCTACGAAATCGCGATGGGCTTTGCGCTCGTCGGCGTCCTGATGGCGGCGAACAGCCTGAACCTCGGCGACATCGTCGCGGGCCAGGAGGGCGGCGCGGCGTACTGGTACGTGTGGCCGCTGCTGCCATTGTTCGTCGTCTATCTCGTGTCGGGCATCGCCGAGACCAATCGCCATCCGTTCGACATGGCCGAGGGCGAATCGGAGATCGTCGCCGGCTTCCACGTCGAATACTCGGGCATCACGTTCGCGATCTTCTTCCTCGCCGAGTACATGAACATGATCCTGATCGCGACGCTCACGTCGATCATGTTCCTCGGCGGCTGGCTCTCGCCGTTCCCGATCCTGAACGACGTCGACGTGTTCGGCGCGCGCCCGTTCGGCGACGGGTTCCTGTGGATCGCGCTCAAGGTGGCGTTCGTCCTGCTGATCTTCCTCTGGATCCGCGCGACGTTCCCGCGCTATCGCTACGACCAGATCATGCGCCTCGGCTGGAAGGTGTTCATTCCGGTGACGCTCATCTGGATCGTCTTCATCGGCGGGATGATGCAGACGCAATACGCGGGACTCTTCCACTGATGAACGTCATGGAGCGCCTGCGCGGCTTCTTCAACACGTGGTTCCTGCTCGAGCTCTTCAAGGGGCTCGCGCTGACGGGCCGCTACCTGTTCGCGCGCAAGGTCACCGTGCAATTCCCCGAGGAGAAGACGCCGCAGAGCCCGCGTTTCCGCGGCCTGCATGCGCTGCGCCGCTATCCCAACGGCGAGGAGCGCTGCATCGCGTGCAAGCTCTGCGAAGCGGTGTGCCCGGCGCTCGCGATCACGATCGAATCGGAGCAGCGCGAGGACGGCACGCGCCGGACGACGCGCTACGACGTCGACCTCACGAAGTGCATCTTCTGCGGCTTCTGCGAGGAAAGCTGCCCTGTCGATTCGATCGTCGAGACGCGGATCCTCGAGTACCACGGCGAGCGCCGCGGCGACCTCTATTACACGAAGGAAATGCTGCTCGCCGTCGGCGACCGCTACGAGGCGCAGATCGCGGCGGATCGCGCCGAGGACGCAAAGTACAGATGAATAAGTCCCCGCGAGCGGCTTCGCCGCCGCGGGGACACTTTGTGATTTCATGAGCTTTCAGACTTTCACGTTTTACGCCTTCGCCGCGATCCTGATCTTCGCGGCGGTGCGCGTGATCACGACGCGCAACCCCGTGCACGCCGCGCTGTGGCTCGTGCTGTCGTTCTTCACCGCGGCAGGCATCTGGCTGCTGCTGCAGGCGGAGTTCCTCGCGATCGCGCTCGTGCTCGTCTACGTCGGCGCAGTGATGGTGCTGTTCCTGTTCGTCGTGATGATGCTCGACGTCAATTTCGAGGTCCTGCGCCAGCACTTCAGAAGCTACCTGCCGATCGCGGGCGCGGTCGGTGCGCTCGTGCTCTTCGAGATGGCGCTCGTCATCGTCGACAGTGCGATCGGCCGCACCACGACCGCCGCGCCGGCGCCGACCGGCAGCAACACGCGCGCGCTCGGCGACCTGCTGTACGTCGATTACGTGTACCCGTTCGAGATCGCCGCTGTGGTGCTGCTCGTGGCGATCGTCGCGGCGATCGCGCTCACGCATCGCGACCGCAAGGAAAGAAAGCATCAGGATCCGGGCTGGCAGGTGAAGGTACGGCGCGAGGATCGCATCCGGCTGATCGACCTGCCTTCCGAGAAACCGCC
>JAICLP010000327.1 GCA_025925475.1 Burkholderiales bacterium
CCGGCTTCGGCATCTGCCACCAGGTGAACCTCGAGTACCTCGCGCGCGGCGTGTTCGAGCGTGACGGCATGTACTATCCCGACACCCTCGTCGGCACCGACAGCCACACCACGATGGTGAACGGCATCGGCGTCGTCGGCTGGGGGGTCGGCGGCATCGAAGCGGAAGCCGGCATGCTCGGGCAACCGGTTTACTTCCTGACGCCCGACGTCGTCGGCGTCGAGCTTGCCGGCAAGCTCCCCGAAGGCGCAACCGCGACCGATCTCGTGCTGACGGTCACCGAGATGCTGCGCAGGGAGAAGGTCGTCGGCAAGTTCGTCGAATTCTTCGGCGAAGGGACCGCGTCGCTGTCGGTGCCCGACCGCGCGACGATCGGCAACATGGCGCCCGAGTACGGCGCGACGATGGGCTTCTTCCCGGTCGACGAAGCGACGATCGCGTATCTGCGCAGCACGGGGCGCAGCGATGCGGCGATCGACGCGTTCGAGCGTTACTTCAAGGCGCAGAAGCTGTTCGGCATGCCGCGCGCCGGCGACATCGACTACACGAAGACGCTGCGACTCGATCTCGCGACGATCACGCCCTCGGTCGCGGGTCCCAAGCGCCCGCAGGATCGGATCGAGCTGCCGAAGCTTGCGACGAAGTTCGCCGAGCTCTTCAGCAAGCCGGTCGGCGAGAGCGGCTTTTCGCAACCGGCCGACCGGCTGCGCACACGGTACAAGACATCGCCAATGGTCGCGGGCCGCGGTCAGATCCGCGACGCCGAGCTCGATCCGCCGCGAAGCGGGCTGCCGCGCGATTACCTCGAAATGGCGAACAATCGGCCGACCCCCGATCGCGTCGCGGCTCCTGCTCCGCAAGCCGTCGACATCGGCAACGGCGACGTGCTGATCGCGGCAATCACGTCGTGCACGAACACGTCGAACCCGAGCGTGCTGCTCGCCGCGGGCCTGCTCGCGAAGAAGGCGGTCGAGAAGGGATTGACGGTCAAGCCGCACATCAAGACGTCGCTCGCGCCGGGCTCGCGCGTCGTCACCGACTACCTGACGAAGACGGGTCTTTTGCCCTACCTGCAGAAGCTCGCCTTCGACGTGGCGGCGTACGGCTGCACGACCTGCATCGGCAACGCGGGTGACCTCACCCCCGAGATCAACGACGCGATCGCGAGCCACGATCTCGTCTGTGCCGCCGTGCTGTCGGGCAACCGCAACTTCGAGGCGCGGATTCATCCGAACCTCAAGGCCAACTTCCTGATGTCGCCGCCGCTCGTCGTCGCGTACGCGATCGCGGGCACCGTGCTGCGCGACATCGTGCACGAGCCGCTCGGCAACGGCCGCGACGGCCCGGTCCATCTGCGCGACATCTGGCCGTCGTCCAGGGAAGTCGCGGAGCTCCTGTCCTACGCCCGCGATGCCGGAACGTTCCGCAGGCTCTACAGCGATCTCGCGAACGCGAATCCGATGTGGTCGACGATCGCCGGCTCGACGGGACAGGTCTACGACTGGCCGCCGTCGACGTACATCGCGAAGCCGCCGTTCTTCGACGGCTTCGAGATGGCGCCGCCGCCGATCGACGACATCCGCGGCGCGAAAGTGCTCGGCATCTTCGGCGATTCGGTCACGACCGATCACATTTCGCCGGCCGGCTCGATCAAGCCGACGTCGCCCGCCGGGATCTACCTGCAGGAGCACGACGTCTCGGTCGCGAACTTCAACAGCTACGGCGCGCGTCGTGGCAATCACGAAGTGATGCTGCGCGGCACGTTCGCGAACGTGCGCATCAGGAACCTGATGCTGCCGCCGCGCGCAGACGGCACGCGCATCGAAGGCGGCGTCACGCTCCATTACGGCCGCAACGGCGCCGCGCCCGAGCAGATGCCGATCTACGACGCCGCGATGCAATACCAGCAACAGGGCACGCCCACCGTCGTGTTCGGCGGCGAGGAATACGGTACCGGCAGCTCGCGCGACTGGGCGGCGAAGGGCACGCAGCTGCTCGGCGTTAAGGCGGTCATCGCGAAGAGCTTCGAGCGCATCCATCGCTCGAATCTCGTCGGCATGGGCGTTCTGCCGCTGCAATTCGCGCCGGGCGACAGCGCCGAATCGCTCGGCATCAGGGGCGACGAGACGTTCGACATCGCGGTCCCCGACGACATCAGGCCGCAGCAGAAGATGAGCGTCCTGATGACGCGCAAGGACGGCAGCACGCGCGAGATTCCGGTGCTGTGCCGGATCGATACGCCGATCGAGGTCGACTACTACCGGCACGGCGGCATCCTGCCGTTCGTGCTGCGCGAGCTGTTGCAGCCCGCGGCTTGAATTCCGCTTCGTCGGTTCGGGCGTTGACCGACGCCCGCACCGGGCATCCATTGCGGCACGCGTTGCCGCTGTTCGTGCTCGCCGGCTGCTGCCTGTCATCGCTCGACGCGACCGCGAAGTACCTCGTGCGCGACCATTCGCTGCTCGTCGTCGTCTGGGCACGCTACGCGGGGCAGATGATCGTCGTGACCCCGTACGCGTGGCATCGCGGCGGCGCCGGCTTCTGGCGCACGCGAAAGCTGCGGCTGCAACTGCTGCGCTCGCTCTTCCTGCTGCTCGCGACGCTGGGCTTCTGGGGCGGCCTGCGCTACCTACCCCTCGCCGAAGCGTCGTCGGTGACGTTCCTCGCGCCGACGTTCGTCGTGCTGCTGTCGTGGCCGCTGCTGCACGAGCGCGCGACGCGCGCGCGGCAGATCGCCTCGACCGTCGGCTTCATCGGCATCCTGGTCCTGCTCCGCCCGGGGTCGGCGATCCTGCATCCGGCGGTGCTGCTGCTGATCGGCGCAGCGCTCGCGAACGCGCTCTATCAGCTGCTGACGCGAAAGCTCCTCGACGAGTCGATCCATGCGACCCTCTTCTACAGCGCCAGCGTCGGCACGCTCGTGTTGACGCTCGGATTGCCGTTCACCGTAGACCTCGACCACCTGCTTGCCGTCGGCATCGGGCCGCTGGTGCTGCTCGGCGTGCTCGCCGGGGCCGGCCATTGGTGCATGACGCAGGCGTACCTGCGCGCGTCGGCGTCGCTTTTGTCGCCGTTCACATACCTGCAAATCCTGTGGGCTACGGCTTTCGGGTACCTGCTGTTCGGCCAGCATCCCGACAGACTGTCCGGACTCGGCATGGCGATCGTCGCCGCGAGCGGCGTCGGGCTCGCGCTATGGGAGCGGCGAACGCGTTAGCCGTCGTTGAACGCCTGTTGTAATTGCGCTGCAGCAAGCGCCTCGTCGCAGACGACTCGGGTGCATTTTTGTGCAATGCAGCGAACGACGCTCTAGAATGGATGGCTGCGGGAGGCCTCGGCGTCGGGGCCCCTCTGCTCACCCTTCCACGCTCGATCGACATTCCAGGAGAACTCGATGAAGACCAAAACGTTCGCCGCGCTGACCGCGATGGCGCTCGCCATCACGCTCGCGGCGTGCGGGCAGCAGTCGCAACAGGCCGTTGACACGGCGAAGGCGTCGGCCGGCGCCGCCGCCGATTCCGCCGCGAATGCCGCGAAGGACGCCGCGGCCGCCGCCACTTCGGCGGCGAAGGACGCGACCAGCGCAGCCGCCGACGCCGCGAAGAGCGCCGCCGATGCGACGAAGGA
>JAICLP010000360.1 GCA_025925475.1 Burkholderiales bacterium
ATGATCATGCCGATCAATCCCGAAAGGCTCTTGCGCAGGCCGCTCGCCTGCCGATTGACCGTGTATCGCTGCGCCGCGGCGAGACGCTCGACCTTCCTGGCCGTAACCTCGGCGATGCGCCGCTCCTTCCAGTTGCCGCTCAGCACGGCGCTCACCGTCGACGCCGATACGCCGGCGAGCTCGGCGAGGTCGTAGATCGTCGATTTGCGCTTGCGCATGCCCGGGTCACGCTCCAGAGGTGACGGATTCTTGCACGATATCCCCCGCTTGCGCCCGCCCGCGCGGCTTGGCACAATCGATTGTGCAGCAACGGCTGTGCAGGTGCAAAGGAGGACGAGCGTGGCAAGCAGGCGGGCCGAACGGCCGAACATCCTGTTCATCCTGAGCGACGACCAGGGCGCGTGGGCGCTCGCTTGCGGCGGCAATCCCGAGATCCGCACGCCGAACCTCGACCGGCTGGCGCAAAACGGCATTCGCTTCGACAACTTCTTCTGCACGTCGCCGGTGTGCTCGCCCGCGCGCGCGTCGCTGCTGACGGGCGACATTCCATCGCGCCACGGCGTGCACGACTGGATTCGCGTCGGCAGCGTCGGCGAAACGCGCGTCGACTATCTCGCAGGTCAGACGCTCGTCACCGACGTGCTCGCTGCGAACGGCTACCGCTGCGGCCTCGTCGGCAAATGGCACCTGGGCGCGAGCGACGTGCCGCGGCCGAACTTCGTCAAGTGGTTCGCGCATCAATCGGGAATGGGCCCGTACTACGGCGCGCCGATGATCGACCACGACCGGCCGATCACCGTCGACGGCTATCTGTCCGATGCGCTGTCCGACGTCGCCCGGAATTTCATTCGCGACGAAGCGAAGCGCGACGAGCCGTTCTGGCTGTCGCTGTGCTTCACGGCGCCCCACTACCCGTGGATCGACTGCCATCCGAAGGCGTTCACCGACCTCTACCGCGACTGCGCGTTCAGGTCGTGTCCCGACGAGCCGCCACATCCGTGGTTCACCGGCGGAAAGCCCGCGATCGAGAAGGGACACAAGGAGCGCCGCGAGAGCCTCGTCGGCTATTTCGCTGCCGTGAGCGCGATGGATGCGGCGATCGGCCGCGTGCTCGGCGAACTCGATGCGCAAGGCTTGACGGAGAGCACGCTAGTCGTGTTCATGAGCGACAATGGAATGAACCTCGGCCACCACGGCATCTGGGGCAAGGGCAACGGGACGCGGCCGCAGAACATGTACGACACGTCGGTGAAGGTGCCGTGCATCGCGTCGCAACCGCAGCGCATCCCGGCCGGGCGCGTCAGCGATACGCTCGTCAGCGGCTACGACGTCTTTCCGACGCTGCTCGACTACGTCGGCGTCACGCACGCGCCTGCAAGGCGCAAGCCCGGCCGCAGCTTCAAGGCGGTCCTCGAAGGTGTCGATGCAGGCGTCGACGCGCCGATCGTCGTCTACGACGAATACGGGCCGGTGCGCATGGTGCGTACGCGCGACTGGAAATACGTGCACCGCTATCCCGACGGTCCGCACGAGCTCTTCGATCTGCGCGCAGACCCGGGCGAGCGCGCGAATCGCATCGACGATGCGAACGCGAGCGCGACGGTGACGAGCCTGCGCACGAAGCTCGAGGACTGGTTCGGCGTCTACGTCGATCCGCTGCGCGACGGCGTCGACAAAGGCGTGACGGGATGCGGGCAGCTCGGCCTCGTCGCGCGGGCGACGCCGTCGCAGCCGATGTTCGCCGACTCGCATCTCGTCGGCGCCGACTGGGATCTATGGGTTGCGACTGGCAACGGCAAGGCGCCCTGACTGGTACGGGATCGACGGAAGGAAACGACATGCCCCACGACACTCGAATGACGGCGATCGTCTGCCACGCACCGAAGGATTACCGCGTCGAGACGATCGCGCGTCCATGCGCCGGCCGGCGCGAAATGGTGATTCGCATCGGCGCCTGCGGCATCTGCGCAAGCGACTGCAAGTGCTGGTCGGGCGCGAAGATGTTCTGGGGCGGCAACGGTGCCGCATCGTGGGTGAAGGCGCCGGTCGTCCCGGGCCACGAGTTCTTCGGCTACGTCGAGGAAATGGGTGAAGGCGCGGCCGAGCATTTCGACGTGAAGATCGGCGATCGCGTGATCGCCGAGCAGATCGTCCCGTGCGAGCGCTGCCGCTACTGCCGCTCGGGCAAGTACTGGATGTGCGAGGTGCACAACATCTTCGGCTTTCAGCGCGAAGTGGCCGATGGCGGCATGGCGCAGTACATGCGCATTCCGCCGACCGCGATCGTCCACAGGATTCCGCCGGAGTTGCCGCTCGAGGACGCGGCGATCATCGAACCGCTCGCCTGCGCGATCCACGCCGTGACCCGCGGCGACATTCAGCTCGACGACGTCGTCGTCATCGCCGGCGCGGGCCCGATCGGACTGATGATGGTGCAGGTCGCGAAGCTCAAGACGCCGCGCAAGCTCATCGTCATCGACATGGTCGACGAGCGCCTCGCGCTCGCGCGCCGCTACGGTGCCGACGTGACGATCAATCCGAAGAACGACGACGCGCTCGCCATCGTGAAGGGTCTCACCGACGGATATGGCTGCGACGTCTACGTCGAGGCGACCGGCTCGCCGTCGGGTGCGACGCAGGGCCTCGAGCTGATCCGCAAGCTCGGGCGCTTCGTCGAATTCTCGGTGTTCGGCAAGGACACGACCGCCGACTGGTCGATCATCGGCGATCGCAAGGAGCTCGACGTGCGCGGCGCGCACCTGGGGCCCTACTGCTATCCGATCGCGATCGATTTGCTTTCGCGCGGCCTCGTCACGTCCAACGGCATCGTCACGCACGATTACCCGCTCGAGCGATGGGACGAGGCGATCGAGGTCGCGAATTCGCTCGATTCGATCAAGGTGTTGATGAAGCCGTAGCTTGCAGTCTCACCCACGGCATTTGCCGTCGACCACCAAGGAGGAGTCATGAATCGTCTGCGCCGTACGCTCGTCGCCTTGAGCGCATCGCTCGCGCTCGTCGCCGCGTTGCCGGGAACCGCGCAAGCCGCGGATCAGCCGGGCAAGGGCATCACGATCAACATCGGTTATTTCCC
>JAICLP010000442.1 GCA_025925475.1 Burkholderiales bacterium
CCCGCGAGCTGGATCGCGCGATTGGCGATCACCTCGTTCGCGTTCATGTTCGACTGCGTTCCCGAGCCCGTCTGGAACACGACGAGGGGGAATTCGGCGTCGAGCCTGCCGTCGATCACGTCCTGCGCGGCGCGCACGATCAGGTCGACCTTGTCGGCGGCCAACTCACCCAGGTCGCCGTTGGCAAGCGCGGCCGATTTCTTCAGCAC
Source organism: Burkholderiales bacterium (assembly GCA_025925475.1). GTDB lineage: Bacteria > Pseudomonadota > Gammaproteobacteria > Burkholderiales > Casimicrobiaceae > VBCG01. Next base: position 210 of record JAICLP010000442.1, read on the forward strand.
GCCGAACGCGCGAATCACCGGGCGGCCCCAGCGGAAGCGGTCGACGCCGATCGGAAAATTCTCGATCGAGCGCTGCGTCTGCGCGCCCCACAGGTGATCGGCGGGCACGCGCACTTCGCCGAGCGCGTCCTTTTCGATGCGAATGCCGGAGTCGTTGGCCATTGATGAAATGCTACTCCGGCCGCGCACTGCGCCGGCCGTTCGCCTTGCCTTTGGCGGGCGCCTTGCGCGGGCGCGGCAATGCCGCGGGTGCGCGTGGCACGAGCTTGCGCAGATCGCCGAGCAGCGCCTGCTGGCGCGTATCGAGCCCCGCTTCGGTCTCGAGCCAGTCGAAGAACACGTTGAGCTTCTGGCGATCGGATGCGCTGTGGATCAGCTTCGGCAACGACGACTTCGCGAGCTTCGGCTCGAACTCGACGACGAGCGTCTCCTCGTGCAGCAGCCGGCGGAAGTGATCCTCGTCGATGTCGCGCAGGACGCCGGTCGGCGCGAGCAGCTGGCGCGTGTGCTCCATCTGCGCGAGGCGCCGCTTGCCGCCGCCGGCCTTCACGATCAGGATGCCGGTGCGGATGATCGCCTCGGGCAGCCCGCCCTGGTCGATCTCGTCGAGCACCTGCCGCACCGCCGGCAACGCGCGCGGGTCGATCGTCGTGCGGCGGCTGCGCATCGCGGCGCGCTGATCGGCCATCGACAGCGACAGCAGGTTGCCGTACACCTCGTAGAACGCCGCCTCGCTCGCCGCGTCGCGCAGGTCGCGATGGAGATCGAGCGCCGCATTCACGTATTCCGATTCGAGATGCTCGACGCTGCGGCCCAGGTTGTCGTCGGCACGCGGGCGCCGATACATGCGTGCGGCGGCCGCCAATGCCGGCAACGGCGCGAGAATCGGATTGCGATCGGAGAACCACCACCGCTGGACGCGCAGCGGATGCCACTCGCGCATGACCTTGCCGAGCCACTCGGGCATCGCCTCGCGCACGAGGGGCCGCAGCAGCAATTCGTACGCGCGCTCGTTCAGGTCGGAGAGCGCCTCGACGGCCTCGAACGGCTTTTCGTCGACGCGATCGTTCTTCGACAGCCGCTTCAGATCCTCGAGTCTGCGCTCGTGCAGCGTCACGTCGTATTCGACGTTGCCGTCGGCGCCGATCGTCTCGTGGATGTGCATGCCGTAAAGACCCGGCGGCAGCGCCTGGATGTACTTCAGCACCGACACGATCTGCGTGTGCTCCTTCTTCGCGACCTTGCCTGAAACGAAGATGCCGAGATGGCCGATGTCCTCGTGGATGAGGCCGACGATCGTCTGCCCGTTCGCCTTGATCTCCTCGGTGCTCGAGTACAGGTCGATGATCCAGTTGAACGCCTGCTGCGGCGGCGTGATGTTGTCGCCCATCGACGCGAAGACGATGATCGGTTGCTTGATCGCCTTGAGATCGAAGTAGCGTCCGGGGCCGAGGCGCGCCTCGCCCTGCGCGAGCTTGTTGCCGA
>JAICLP010000352.1 GCA_025925475.1 Burkholderiales bacterium
AGGCGCGAGCGTCGCAGTGCTCGACGCCGACATCTATGGACCGTCGCAGCCGATGATGCTCGGCCTCGCGGGACGTCCAGAATCCAAGGACGGCAAGACGCTCGAGCCGATGGAGGCCTACGGCGTGCAGGCGATGTCGATCGGTTTTCTGATCGACACCGATACGCCGATGGTGTGGCGCGGGCCGATGGTCACGCAGGCGCTCGAGCAATTGCTGAAGGACACGAACTGGCGCGATGTCGACTACCTGATCGTCGACATGCCGCCCGGCACCGGCGACATCGCGCTCACGCTGTCGCAGAAAGTCCCGGTGACCGGCGCCGTGATCGTCACGACGCCGCAGGACATCGCGCTGATCGACGCGCGCAAGGGCCTCAAGATGTTCGAGAAGGTCGGCGTGCCGATCGTCGGGGTCATCGAGAACATGTCGATCCACGTCTGCAGCAACTGCGGATACGAGGAACCGATCTTCGGCGAGGGTGGCGCGGAACGGATGTGCGCCGATTACGACGTGCCCTTCCTCGGCAGCCTGCCGCTCGACATTCACATTCGCGAGCAGGCCGATTCGGGACGGCCGACCGTCATTGCCGATCCCGACGGACCGATCGCGCAGGCGTACAAGGCGATCGCGCGCAAGGTGGCGATCGCGGTGACGAAGAAGGCCGAGGATTTCTCGGCGAAGTTTCCGAGCATCGTCGTGCAGAACACGTGAGCGATGGGGGCCGCGGCTCGTGCAGGCGACCGCGTTTGCGTATCGGCCGAAAGTCGTATTGACGGTGCGTGTCGATCTGGCTAACATAGCCAGATGCGTAAGGCGACGATTTCAGAAGCGAAGGACAGGCTCTCGGAGTATCTGCAGCTTGTCGAGCGCGGTGAGACGGTTCTTATCCTTCGTCGCGACAAGCCCATCGCGCGCCTCGTCCCGATCGAGTCGGCCAACGGTCGCAACGCCGAGGAGACCCGTCTCGCCCGGCTCGAGCGCCTCGGCATCGTCCGTCGGCCGCGGCAGTACGGGCGGCACGGCTGGTACGGACGGCTTCCCGAAGCGCCGGCGGTGTCGAACGACGTCGATGTCGTCTCGATCCTCATCGAGCAGCGCGGTGACCGGTGACACGCTTCTGGGACAGCTCGGGTGTCGTGTCGCTGGTCGTTCGACAGCGCCATACCGACACCGCCGAATCGCTCTTGAGCGACGATTCGCGCATTGCGGCGTGGTGGGCAACGCCCGTCGAATGCGAATCGGCGCTCGCGCGATTGTTTCGCGATGGCAACCTCGGCGCCGACGAGATGCGCACGGCCTCGCGGCGTTTGCACGAGATATCGCGACATTGGATCGAAATCGAGCCTCATGAGGCGCTTCGCGACATGGCGCAAGCGCTCGTGCTGAGACACCCGATTCGCGCCGCCGATGCGCTTCAGCTCGCCGCCGCGATGGCGTACTCGGAAGGCGCCGCAACCGCGCCGGAATTCGTGACCTTCGACCAGCGGCTCGGTGCGGCCGCCCAGCAGGAAGGGTTCAGGACGCGCGGCGTCTGAAAATCGATATGTCCATCAAGTCAGATCGCTGGATCCGCCGGATGGCGCAAACGCAGCGGATGATCGAGCCATTCGAGCCCGGTCAGGTGCGCGAGGCGAACGGCCACAGGATCGTGTCCTATGGCACGTCGAGCTACGGCTACGACATCCGCTGCTCGAGCGAATTCAAGATCTTCACGAACATCAACTCGACGATCGTCGACCCGAAGAAGTTCGACGAAGGCTCGTTCGTCGATTTCAGGGGTGACGTCTGCATTATTCCGCCGAATTCGTTCGCGCTGGCGCGCACGATCGAGTATTTCCGGATTCCGCGCAATGTGCTCGTTGCGTGTCTCGGCAAGTCGACGTACGCAAGATGTTTTCGCGGCAACACACGCGTCGCGCTCGTCGACGGCACAGCACCAACGCTCGAGGAGATGGCGCGACGAGCTGAATCGGGTGAGCTGTTCTGGGGCTATAGCATCGGCGAGAACGGCCGCGTCATCGTGTCGCTTCTCGATGCTCCACGCTACGTCGGCAGGGACGCGCTGGTCGACGTCGAACTCGACAACGGCGAGACCATTCATGCAACACCGGATCACGACTTCATACTGCGCGATGGACGGATGCTGCAGGCATCGGGGCTTCGGCCGGGCCAGTCACTCATGCCGCTATACAGGAATCTGTTCCGCGGCTACGAGATGGTCTATCAACCGCTGAATGGTCACTTGATTCCGACTCACCGCCTCGCCGACGAGTGGAATCTGCGCAGCGGCTTCTACACTGATGCACCGGGAACCCATCGCCATCACATCGATTTCGATCGGCGGAACAACCGGCCGATCAATATCGAACGTCTGCAAGCTTCCGACCATATCCGCCTTCACAATGGCGAGAGCTACGGAGATGGGTTCGATCGATTGGCGCATGGTGAGGCGATAAGCGACGCGTTCGTTCGCCTCGCGGAGAATCCGGAGTGGCGTGAACGATTCGTCGCGGCCCAAAGCAGCCGGGCACGCGCCTTCTGGAGCGATCCGCGGTACGCTGAAATCCGCGCCGTGGTATGCGAGATGCGACGAAATCCGAGTGAAGTTACACGGGAGCGGCATCGGCAGGCGATGGTTGCGCGTTATCGCGATCCGAGCGAGAGAATCCGGCAAGGGAGATCAAGCGCAACAGCTTGGGCGCGCGACGATGGAACCCGTCGGAGCCGGCAGGCCGATATCGCACGGGCGATACGTATACGCGTTGAAATCGATGCCGCGCGAGTGCGGACGGCTTTGGACGAGACCGGTTCCATTCGTGGCGCCGCTCGCCTTCTCGACTGCGACCGTTCCCTTTTCCGTCGTTTTCCCGAAGTAATCGCTCAGTTCCGCGGACGAACGCCCTTGCGCAATCACAAGGTCGTCGCCGTGCGCGAACGGCCGGGCGATCACGACGTGTACTGCCTCACCGTGCCGGAAGCGGGAAATTTCGCCCTCGAAGCCGGAGTTTTCGTAAGCAATTGTGGAATCATCGTCAACGTAACGCCCTTGGAACCCGAGTGGGAGGGCCACGTCACGCTCGAATTTTCGAACACGACCCCGCTGCCGGCGAAGATCTACGCGAACGAAGGCGTTGCGCAGGTGATCTTCTTCGAGTCGGACGAGGTGTGCGAGACGTCGTACAAGGACCGCGGCGGCAAGTACCAGGGACAGAAGGGCGTCACGCTGCCCAAGATGTGACCGCCGCCG
>JAICLP010000325.1 GCA_025925475.1 Burkholderiales bacterium
CGCGGCGCGCAGAAGCTCGCGATTGAAGTGGATCTCGTGCGACGTCTCGTCGAGCAGGCGCACTACTTCCTCGAGCTGCATGTCGCGTCCGCGCAGCATCGACGCCATCACGAGCCGCGCGGATGCGGCACCGAGCGCACCCGCGAGGCCGTGCTCGACGATGCGCACGAGCCGCGGGTCGGCGCGCTCGTGCGGCGAGAGCGTCGCTTTGCCACCGCTTGCGACGAAGCCTTCGATCAGGTTTCGCGCGTGGCTCGGCCCGACGAAGCATTCGAGCAGCTCGCGCAGGTCGGCGACGGTCGCGGCGCTGTGCGGCTCGGGCTCGCGAACCTCCGCCGGCGCGGCCTGGCCGAGAAAGCGCGCCGCGTGCAGCCGGTCGTGCAGCGATGTCTTCGAGCACAGCGACACGCCGACGTAGGCGAGCGTATTGAGCCCGAGGGTCCACAGCGTCCCGTGGGCGATCGGATCGAGATTGCCGAAGCCGAACAATCCGTACGGGCTGAGCCACGCCAGTCCGGACGGACCGGTCGTCGCGAACGCGTGCGCGCCTTGCGTCGTGAGAAGCTCAGGCAAAAGCAGCGTGTAGCACCACGTTGCCGTGCCGACCACGAGGCCGGCGATCACGCCCGGGTAACGGCCGGCCTTCCAGTAAACACCGCCGATGATGCTCGGCGCGAACTGCGCAACCGCCGCGAACGACAGCAGGCCGATCTGCGTCAGCGTGCCGGGTCCGGTGAAGAGCCGGTAGTAGGCATACGCGAGCAACATCGTCGCGACGATCGCGACGCGGCGAATCAGTCGAATCACCCGCGCGACGTTCTGGCCCGGCACGTGGCGTATGCGCCCGAAACGCAGCAGCACCGGCATCACGAGCTCGTTGCAGATCATCGTCGAGATCGCGATCGTCTCGACGATCACCATGCTGGTCGCCGCGGAGAAGCCTCCGATGTACGCGCCGAGTGCAAGCATCGGCTGGCCTTCGGTGAGTGGCAGCGAGACCATGAACGTGTCCGGTGCCGTGCCGGTGCCGGCGAGCCTCAGCAGGCCCGCTTCGGCGATCGGCATCACGAGCAGGCAGATGATCGCGAGGTACGTCGGAAAGAGCCACCGCGCCGTGTCGACGTCGCGAATCGATGTGTTCTCGACGACGACGACCTGGAACTGTCGCGGCAGGCAGAAGATCGCGACGCCGGCGAGAAGCGTCTGCGCGATGAACCCGGCCTGCCACTGCGGATCGGCCATCGTGTCGCGGACCTGCGGCAGCTGCATCGCCCGCGAGTACGCATCGACGAAGCCGTCGTGCAGCATGTAAACCGCGTAGAGGCCGACGGCGACGAACGCGATCAGCTTGATCACCGATTCGAACGCGACGGCGAGCACCATGCCGTGGTGGTTCTCGGTCGACAGCACCTCGCGCGTGCCGAACAGGATCGCGAACGTGGCCAGCATGATCGCGGCGAGCAGCGCGTTATCGAGGTGCCCGCTGCGGGTCGGCGCGAGCGGTATCGACAGCACGTCGAAGCCGAACTCGATCGCCTTGAGCTGCAGCGCGATGTACGGCAGCACGCCGATCACGGCGACGGCGGTGATCAGCATCGCGATCGGCTGATGGCGGCCGTAACGGGCACCGACGAAGTCGGCGATCGACGTGATGTTGTGACGCTTCGAGATGCGCACGACGCGCCGCAGCAACGGCGCACAGCATGCGAACACGAGGATCGGGCCAAGGTAGATCGGCAGGAAATCCCAGCCGCTCGTCGCCGCATGCCCGACCGCGCCGTAGAACGTCCACGACGTGCAATACACCGCGAGCGCGAGGCTGTAGACCCATGGCTTTCGCGACGGAGCACCGGAAAGCCTGGCGCGGCGGTCGCCGTAGTAGGCGATCGCGAACAGCAGCGCGACGTACAGCGTCGAGATCGTGAAGAGCGTGAGGCTGCTCAGCATCGCGCGAACGTCAGCGCGATGCCTGCGTCGGCCGCTGCGGCGGCGGCGCGCGCTTCAGGCGATCGTCGCCTTCGCGGATCGCGTACGCCGCATCGGCGGCAATCGGTCCTGCGAACTGCTGCGTGCCGCCGCCTGGCCAGCGGATCTCGATCGCATCGATCGTCGTCGCCTTGCCGACGCCGATATGCGGGCGCAGGCTCGACGACCCGAAGCTGCCGCCGCTATTGACGGTGCGGTAGATGTCGCGTGGATGTCCGTCCTCGGTCACGCGCACGCGCACGCGTCCTCCGACTGCGAAGCGGTTCGACTTCGTGCCGGTCAGGTCGAGTTTCACCCAATGGTTGCCGTGTCCCGGATTCTTGAACAGCGCGCTGTAGAAGCGATCGGCGGTGAACGCGCCGCCGATCACCTCGAACACGTCCTGATTGCCGCTGTTGTCGATGTCGCCGAACGCGACACCGTGTCCCTTCTGCAGGTGCCCGAAGCCGCCCGACGTCGTGACGTTCTGGAACGACTTGCCGTGGTCGTTGCGGAACATCTGGTGCGGCACGATGTTCGAGAGCGGCGCCGCGCCGGTGCCGACATAGAAGTCGAGCCAGCCGTCGTTGTCGAGGTCGCCGAAGTTCGCGCCCATCGTCAGCAGCAGATGGTCGAGATGCGCCTCGTGGGAGACGTCGGTGAACGTGCCGTCGTGGTTGTTGTGATAAAGGCGCGGCCGATCGCCCTTCGCCTTGTCCTTCTCGCCCAGGTATTCGCGCACGATGTTCGGCATCGTCGCCCAGTAGCCTGACACGAAGATGTCGGGCCAGCCGTCGTTGTCGTAGTCGAAGAACCAGGTGGTGAAGCTCATGTTCGGCTCGGCCACGCCGGCCTTCTGCGTGACGTCCTCGAACTTCGGCACTTTGCCTTCGGTGCCGACATTTCGCAGCAGATGGTTCGGTCCGCCCATCACGGAGACATAGAGATCGATGCGGCCGTCGTTGTCGTAATCGTCGGCGGTTGCGCCCTTCACCATGCCCGTCAACTGAATGCCGGTCTGCGGCCCGACATCGGTGAACGTGCCGTCGCCGTTGTTGATGTAGAGCCGGAAGTTCTTCGCATCCGCAGGCCAGTCGACCTTGTCGCGCACGATCTCGTTGCCGACGAAGAGGTCGAGCAGTCCGTCGTTGTTGAAATCGGCCCAGACCGCGACCTGCGACGGATAGTTGTTCAGCACGCCGGCTTTCGCAGTGACGTCGGTGAACGTTCCGTCGCAGTTGTTGTGCAGAAGCGATGCGGGGTACTGGCCCTTGTCGTGGTACCAGGCGCCGCGCGGAATGTAGACGTCGATGCAGCCGTCGTTGTCGTAGTCGGCCTGCACGAGGTTCAGCCCGCCGACGATGCCTTTGAGTCCCGCCTGTTCCGTGCGCCGCTCGAATGTGCCGTCGCCGCGGTTGTGGAAATACTCGACCGGATCGTCGACGCCCATTCGCGAGATCATCAGGTCGAGATGGCCATCGTTGTCGAAGTCCTCCATCGCGACGCTGCCGGCGCGGCCGAGCGCCGCCACGCCGCGCGTCGCCGCGACGTCGCGAAACAGGCCGATGTCGTAGTCGGACTTGAAGCCGTCGAGCGGAATCAGCCATTGCTTCGGCACGCCGTCCGGATATTGGCCGAGCACCATGTAGCTCAAGTTGAGCAGCCACCGATAGACGAGCGCGTTGTCCGCGTCGATGCCGGGCTCGGCGAGCAGC
>JAICLP010000343.1 GCA_025925475.1 Burkholderiales bacterium
AGGGATTGCTGCCGGCGCAGTGGAAGGCGGTGATCGCGAGCATGCACGACTACGGGCTGACCGCGACGAAGGAGGAGGACGAGCGGCTCGTCTCGTACCTGACGACGTACCTCGGCAAGAACGCGCCACCCGCTGCCATCCCGGCGCAGGCCTCGCGCGCGACGACCACCGCCGACGGCCAGCCGCTCTACGCGCAGAACTGCGCGACGTGCCATGGCCCCGACGGCCACGGCCAACCCGGCCTCTACCCGCCGCTCGCGGGCAATCCCGACCTCGCCCGCGACAACGGGGCATTCCCGGTTGCCGTCGTGCTGCACGGCATCGAGGGTCCCCTCGACATTGCCGGCAGCCACTACGATTCGGCGATGCCGCCGTTTGACCATCTGTCGGATGCCGAGGTGGCGGCAATCGTCGGCTACGTCGAGCGCGCGTTCGGCAACGCGGTCAATGCGTCGCCACCGATCACGGCGGAACTCGTCGCGAAGCAGCGCGCGAAGCCGATGACGCCGGCGGCGGTCCACGCGTATCGCGCGGCCGCCGGGTCCGCGAAGTAAGAGCCGTCGCAGGCCGGCGAACCGAAGCGTCGCTGCTGCAGCGGCCGCCTCAGGGCGCCGCGCAGTCGTCGAGCGGTAGCGCGAGTGCCTGCAGCACGTCGCCGGTCGCCTCGCGCGCGACGAATGCAACGAGCGTCGGATGCGTGCCACGCTCGCCCGGCCGCGGCAGCGTCAGCGTCGCATCCACGCGGCCGTCGCGCGACGTCGTGCCCGCGGCGCGAAGCACCCGCACGACATGATCGTGCACGATGCGAAGTCCCCGATTTTCGCCGCCCTTGATGTCGGAGACGAGGCCGTTGTCCGCGTACGCGACGAAAAGCTTGGCGGCGCCGCCGGCGCGATCGGCGACGTGCGCATCGGCATGCACGACGACATCGTTCGCGCCCGGCGTCGCGTCGATGGTGATGGTTGCACCCGCGTTCGCACGCGCCGCCTCGCTGATCGCCTTCGCATTCGAGTCGCGCCACGAGGCGTAATCGTGGCCTTGCAGCAGAATTTGCGGCGTATAGACGAACGTTGCGCCATTCGCGCGCATCGCGTCGTGCTGGCGCGCGGTGAATTGCGGGCTGCCGAAGCGATCCGCCCAGCCCTGGCCGTCCCAGTAATCGACGTGAAACTCGAGCGCGATCGCCGGTGCGCGCGTATCGGCAGCATCGAAGCGGCCCGAAAGCCAGCGCTCGGCCGGCGGGCAGCTGTCGCAACCCTCCGACGTGTAAAGCTCGATCAGCGGCCGCACGAGCGCACCGCTTGCCGCGTGACACATCGACGCGGCGTCGGCGTCGACGAGCGGCAACGCAAACGCCAGCACGAACGACAGGTAGCGCATTCGTTTCTCCCCGTATGCCCCGGCGCGACACGCCGGCTACCGGGAGTCGTCGCAGCCGGAGGGAACTTACGCGAGAACGCTCGCCGATATGCTACGCTCCCCTCCCCGGCGAGCGTTCCGAGGCGCCATTCCGACAACAGGAGGTACACGTGGGCCTGCTGCACATCATCTGGATGATCATCGTTGGCTTCATCGTCGGCATCATCGCGCGGTTCGTCTACCCCGGCGCGATTGCGATGGGATTCTGGGCGACGGCGGCTGTCGGCATCATCGGCTCGCTCATCGGCGGCATCATCGGTGGTCTCATCTGGCGCTCGCCGGACGGCAAGTTCCACCCGGCAGGTTTCATCCTGTCGATCATCGGCGCGCTGATCGTGCTCTGGCTGTACCTGAATTTCGTCGCCGCGAAGTAGCGCGCGGCGCCGCGCGCGAGGCGCGCGCTTCTACCCGAGATCGCCCGCAGGACCGAGGATCTGCTCGCGCAGTTCGCGGTAGCGCGGCAGTTGCGGCGGGTAGATGCAGACGTACTTGACCTGCGCCGCCTGCAGGCAGCGCTGCTTGATCGTCTCGAGCTTCTGGTCGCGCGGATCGATCACCTGGTCGGGCTCCTTCGCATCGACGATCGCGACGATCGTCATGTCGCGGTCGCAGATGACGAAGCCGACGTGCTGGTTCGCGATCTTGCGGAAGGCGCGAAGCCGCTCCATCCCCTGCGGTCCGATCTTCACCTGCAGCACGTCCGAGAGCCGCACGCGCGCAAACACGTCGTGGCGCGGGAAGGCCGCCTTCAGCAGCAGGAAGACGACGCTTTCGGCCTTGGACAAAAACCGCGGCCGCAACAGATAGAGACCGGGGACTTCGGCCGACGACAGCAGGCGCGTCGTCTCGCCCTCGGTCCACTGCGGCATGGCGGTAGGGCCGTCGATTGCCGAGCGTGACCCGGCCGGTGCCTCGCGGCTGCGACGCATCAGCCCCGCGACGATCACCGCGGCAAGCGTGATAACGGCGAAGCCGAAGACGAGACCCGACGTCATCGGCGATCGGCGAACGGCATGGCGTGAACGAGCGCGGCGGATACGAGCACGGCGGATGATCGTTGCGTGAGCATTCGGATCTTGCCGACTTGCGCGGCCCGCACTTAGTCTAAAGCATTTCCGTCACCGAGCGGCGACAACGAGCCGCGCCGCGCATGCGATACGCATGAAACGTTGCGAAATGCGCAACGCGGACAGTCAAGACGAAAAAAGAGCCCGCATCGCTGCGGGCTCTCGTCACTGCCTTCGGCGTGGACCGAATTACATGTCCATGTCGCCCATGCCGCCCATGCCGCCGCCGCCGGGCATCGACGGCTTGTCGTCCTTCGGCAGCTCGGCGACCATCGCATCGGTCGTGAGCATCAGACTCGCCACGGACGAGGCGTTCTGCAGCGCGGTGCGCGCGACCTTCGTCGGGTCGAGCACGCCCATTTCGACGAGATCGCCGTACTCGCCGGTCGCGGCGTTCATGCCGAAATTACCCTTGCCCTCGGCGACCTTGTTCAGCACGACCGACGGTTCCTCACCGGCATTGCCGACGATCTGGCGCAGAGGCTCCTCGAGCGCACGGAGCACGATCTTGATGCCGGCGTCCTGATCCGCGTTGTCACCCTTGAGGCCCTTGAGGTTGCCACGGGCGCGCAGGTACGCGACACCACCGCCCGGGACGATGCCTTCCTCGACCGCCGCACGCGTCGCGTGCAACGCGTCCTCGACGCGCGCCTTCTTTTCCTTCATCTCGACTTCGGTCGCGGCACCCACCTTGACTACGGCGACGCCGCCGGCGAGCTTGGCGACCCGCTCCTGGAGCTTTTCCTTGTCGTAGTCGGACGTCGCTTCCTCGATCTGCTTGCGGATGTTCTTGACCCGCGCCTCGATCGCCGCCTTTTCGCCGGCGCCGTCGATGATCGTCGTGTCTTCCTTCGCGGCTTCGATG
>JAICLP010000059.1 GCA_025925475.1 Burkholderiales bacterium
CTCTTCACGGGAAAGGCCGGCGAATACTTCCGCATCTGGATCGTGAACCTCGCGCTCACGATCGTGACGCTCGGCATCTATTCGGCGTGGGCCAAGGTGCGGAAGCGCCGCTACCTGTACGGGCATACGCGCGTCGCGGACGAGGGCTTCGAGTATCGAGCGAAGCCGCTTCCGATCCTGATTGGAAGGTTGATCGCGCTCGCGGGCCTGGCGGCCATCATCGCCGCAGACACATTGGTTCCCGTGCTGGCCGCCAATCCGCTGCTTCGGCGCCTCGTCTTCCTCGTCGTGCTGGCGATTGCCGGTCCGTGGATCGTCGTGCGGTCGCTGCGCTTCAACGCGCGCAATACCGCGTATCGCAACATCCGCTTCCGCTTCGCAGGCCGATACGTCGACGGCCTGAAGATCGTCGGCACCTACTGCTGGCTGCCGCTGTTCCCGATTGCATACCCGCGCTTCAAGCGCCGGGTCGTGCAGTTCGCCGCCGAGAACCACTTCTACGGTGGAACTCGATTCGGCTTGCTCGATGCGTTTCGCACGCCGTTCGTGAACGCGTATGCGATCGCGTACGGATGGAGCTTCCTCGTGCTCCTCGTGTACGGGATCGGGGTCGCCTATTACGCGTCGATCCGCGTCAAATGGGCCATCGTGCCGCTTGCGCTGGCGCTGTACGCGGGCTTCGGCCTTGGGATCGCCTTCATACGGGCGCGCACGGTGAATGCGGTATGGAACAACCTGCGCGCAGGCAGCGTCCGTTTCACGTCGTCGCTGCGCGCGCGCGACCTGATCGGGCTCTACGCAAGCAATGTCGTCGTTCTCGTCCTGACGGTGGGACTCGCGACGCCGTGGGCGGTCGTGCGCGTCCATCGCTACCGCGCATCGAAGACGACGATGATCGCCTCGGGGTCGCTCGACGCGTTCGTGCAGGCCGAAGCCGACCACATCGGCGCCGCGGGCGAGGAAATCGGCGAGATGCTCGATTTCGACGTCTCGCTGTGACCGAGTTCGACGCGATCTACTACGACGGCAGGACCTCGGCCCGCAACCCGGTCCGCGTGCGCGCCGCGGGCGAATTGCTGCACATCGCGGGCGCGGCTCTCGCCCTCGACATCCCGCTCACGACCGCACGCGTCGATCCGCCATTGCCCGGGATGCCGCGAGCGCTTCGGTTTGGCGACGGCGCCAGCCTGCACACCGACGACGAGGCCGCCGTGGACGCGCTGTTTCCGTCACCCGGTCGCGTCCATGCGCTCGCGCAAGCGCTCGAAAGCCGCTGGCTGTACGCGCTCGGTGGCGTCGCCGTCGTCATTGTGTTCGGCGCCTGGTGCATCGTCTACGGACTGCCGCTTGCAGCGGCGATCGCGGCGCGGTTCGTTCCGCAAGAGGCGGAGCGCTCGCTGGGCGAGCACGCGCTGGCGACGATCGATCGGACATTGTGCAGGGCCAGTGCGTCGACCCCGGCACGCCGCGAAGCAGTCCTCGCCGATTTCCGCGCGCTTACCGCCGGCATTGCCGGTTCCGACCATTACCGGGTCGAACTGCGCCAATGCCGCGGCATGGGGCCGAACGCATTCGCGCTTCCGGGCGGCATCGTCGTCGTCACCGACCCATTGCTGCGCGTGCTTCCCGACGACGCGCAGGTGTCCGCCGTGCTGGCGCACGAGATCGGCCACGTCGAGCATCGGCACGCGTTGCGCGGCGCGCTCCAGGCCGCGGGCGCGGCGGCGCTGGTGAGCGCCGTTGCCGGCGATGCGGTGTCGATCACGAGTCTCGCGACGACGCTGCCGACGCTGCTGCTTCAGCGCGGCTATTCGCGCGGGTTCGAGGACGAAGCCGATACGTTTGCATTCGCGAAGCTCAAGCAGGTCGGCATTTCGCCGCACGCGTTCGCGCAAGCGCTCACAGCGCTCGAGAACGCGCATCCCGCCGCGCAGACAGGGCGCGAATCGCCGATGGACTACCTGTCGACCCACCCGGCGACCGCACGCCGGATCGCACGGGCGCTGAAGGCTGATTAACCGCCGGCGGACTGGGGCGGCGGAGGACAATTGCCCCAGGGTTTGCTCGATCGGAGCGTGCCGATCCTACTTCGTATAATTGGTATTATGTAAAATAGCAGAAACAACACTTCGCTTCGCATCGAAGCATTGTTGGCGCCTCGCGGGATACGGTGTCGTTCATGGACACCACCCGTCGTTTCCCCGCTCTCACCGTCGCCGCGACGAGCCTCGGTTTCGCCGTCGTACAGCTCGACGTCACGATCGTCAACGTCGCCTTGCCGCAAATCGCGCGCGATCTCGGCGCCTCGGTTGCGTCGCTGCAGTGGATCGTCGACGCGTACACGCTCACGTTCGCGGTCCTGCTGCTGGGCGCGGGCGCGCTGAGCGATCGTCTCGGCGCGCGCGCCGCGTATGTCGTCGGATTCGCGCTCTTCGCGCTTGCCTCGTCGATGTGCGGCCTCGCGCCGGATGCGCGCTCGCTGATCGCCGCGCGCGCGCTGCAAGGCGTCGGCGCCGCATTGCTGGTGCCGAGTTCGCTGGCGCTCCTCAACGCTGCTTGCGATCGAAACCCTGCGTGGCGCGCTCGCGCGGTCGGGTTGTGGACCGCGGCGGGCGGCGCATCGATCGCCGCGGGTCCGCTGATCGGCGCATTGCTCCTCGACGCTCTCGGATGGCGCAGCATCTTCCTCGTCAACGTCCCGTTCTGCGCCCTTGCAGCATTCGCGGCGCTGCGCTGGCTGCGGGAGGAGCGGCCTGGAAACGCGGCGCGCGGCTTCGACCTGCGGGGACAGATCCTCGCCGTGGTCACGCTCACCGCGCTCGTCGCGACGATCATCTCGGCGTCGAGAGGACCGATTGGTTCCGCGGGAATCGTTGCGGGTTTCGTCGTTGCGGTGCTCGGCGCGATACTCTTCTGCGCGGTCGAGGCACGCGCACCAGCGCCGATGCTGCCGCTCGCATTCTTCCGGCGCCCCGGGTTCGGCTGCGCGATGGTCTTCGGAGTCATTGTCAATCTCACCTACTACGGCATCGTCTTCGTGCTGAGCCTGTACCTGCAGCAGGCGCGCCGCTACGCGGCGCTCGATGCGGCGCTCGCCTACCTGCCGCTGACGGCGACTTTCATCGTCTCGAATGTCGCGAGCGGGACCTTGATCACACGGCTCGGCGCCCGCCTCCCGATGATCGCGGGCGCGCTGATCGGCGCGACCGGATTCGCGCTGCTCGCACGGCTCGATGCGCTCAGCCCTTTCACCGCGATGCTCGCGCCTTTCGTGCTGATTCCGTTCGGCATGGGACTCGCGGTGCCCGCGATGACGACGCTGACGTTGTCGAGCGTCGAGCGGCGCTCGAGCGGCACGGCAACCGGCGCGCTCAACGCGGCGCGCCAGGTGGGAGGCGCGCTTGGCGTCGCGGTGTTCGGTGGCCTCGTCGCGAACGACCGCATCGTCGCCGGCCTTCGCGAAGCCGCCTGCATCGCGGCAGCGCTGATGATCGCAGCGGCGCTCATCGCCGCAAGCCGCCGCTCGGTTGCGCGTTCCGCGGGTATCGCGCGAGATTCAGCCGCGTCGTCGCGGTCGCTGCAGCAGCAGTGCCCGCGAATTCGGTGATCCTGGTTACCGTCAAGGCAGACTATGATGCAACCGACGATGAATCCCGAACCGCGCTTCGCGACGATCGCGGCGATGATCGGCGACCCGACCCGTGCGAGGATGCTGTCGCATCTGCTCGGCAGCGAGCACGCGACGGCGACGGAGCTCGCGCGCGCCGCGGGCATCACGCCGCAAACCGCCAGCGCGCATCTGGCGAAGCTCGTCGACACCGAGCTCGTCGCAATCCGCACGCAGGGACGCCATCGCTACTTCCGCCTCGCCGGCGGCGAGATCGCGCATGCGCTCGAGGCGCTTGCGCTCGTCGGCGAGCGCGACGCGACCGACAAGGTCGCGTCAGGCAAGTGGTCGCAAGGCGCCTATCGGCCGCTTCGCGAAGCCAGGAGCTGTTACGGCCACCTCGCTGGCCGGCTCGGCGTCGTGCTTCATGATTCGCTTATCGACCAGCGCGCGCTTGCGTTCGACGGCGATGCGTTTCACGTCACTGACGACGGCCGGGCGACGCTGCACGCGCTCGGAATCGACGCGGACGCGGTCCGAGGCGGCCGCCGCGGAATCGTCTATCCGTGCCTCGACTGGTCCGAGCGCCGTGACCATTTCGCCGGCCCGCTCGCTGTGGCCATGCTCGGTCATTTCGTCGCGATGCGCTGGCTTTCGCGGATGCCGGGCTCGCGCGCCCTTACGGCGACTCCCGTCGGCCGCCGCTCGCTCGCGGGACTCCTCGGAGACGCGCTGGCGTGAATCGGCGCCGCTTGCCGCTCAGGCAATCTGCGGCTGAATGAACGCGACCACATCGCCGAGCAACCGATCGAGGTCGTGCTCGAGGCTTGCGAAGCCATCGTGCCTGATGACTTCGTCCTCGTCCATGTAGAGGCGACGGTTGATCTCGATCTGGATGCTGTGCCGTCGCTCGGCCGGCCTCCCGTACGCACGGACCAGCTCGGCGCCCTTGTACGGATCGTTGATGCCGACGCTGTAGCCCTGTTCGCGCAATACCGAGGCGACATGCTCGGTGAAGCCGCCGCCGGCCGTCGTTCCATCGCGATCGCTGACGACGAAATCCGGCCGCTCCTTGCCGTCGTCGTCGTTCATCGCGTTGCCGCGCGATCGCATCGAATGGCAGTCGATGTGCCAGACGGCCCCGAAGCGGGTGTGCAGCCGATCCAGCGCAGCCCTGACCGCAGCGTGATAGGGATCGTAGTAGTCGCGGAGCAGCGTCTCGACTTCGGGGATGGTGAACCTTCTCGCATACATCGGCACGCCGGGGAGCGCCAGGCGCCGCAGCAATCCCATGCCGCTACGCGTCTTCGCAGTGGGATTGACCGGATGAGGCCACGCGCCTTCGATGAGGTCGAGGTCGATGTCGTCGCGGCCGCGGTTGGCGTCGATCATCCAGCGCGGAAACGTGGCCGCGATCAGCGTGGCGCCGTGCCGCGGAGCGCTGGCATATAACTCGTCGACGAATGCGTCATGCGTCGTGCGCAGCACGTTGGCCGGCGCAACGGGGCGAACAAAAGGCGCCGGCACATCGCCGCTGTGAGGCGAATCGAGAAGAAGGGGAATCGCATCGCCTGCTGCTTCGCGAATCCAGAATGCATCGGACATGGTGCAAGTGACCGCGCTATGCAGCCGTCGCCACATCGACCAGCTGCGGATTCAGCACGCGCACGAGGTCCGCGGGCCCCATCCCGACGAGATAGCCGCGCCTTCCTCCATTGACATAGAGATACGGCAACTCCGCGATCGTCCGCTCCATGTAGACCGGCATCGCGCGCCTCGTGCCGAACGCGCTCGTGCCGCCGACCGGGTAGCCCGAATGCCGATCGGCAACCGCCGGATCGCACGGCGCGATGTGCTTCACTCCCAGGAAGCGCGCGAGGTTTTTCGTCGACGCCTCGCGGTCGCCGTGCATCAGCACGATCAACGGACGCTTCTGCTCGTCTTCCATGATCAGCGTCTTGATCACGGCGTGTTCGTCGATACCCAGCTCGCGTGCGGACACGGCAGTGCCGCCACGCGGTTCGTACGCGTACGGATGATCGGTGAACGCAATGTCGTGGTCGCGCAGCACGCGTACCGCCTGCGTTGTCGGCAGCTTGTCGCGCGCCATCGCTCGGCTGTCGAGCGCGTGCTCAGCCGCGAGCGATCGTGGGTGCGGCAACGCTGTCGATCATCGCATTGACGCACGCCGGGAGCCCTGCTCGATGCGCGCGTGACACGGCATCGGCCATGCCGTCGGCCTTCGTGACAAGCTCGCCATGCCCGCCGAAGGCCGCACACACGCGGTCGTAGCGCGTCGGCGCGAGCTCGCATCCGATGAGTCGCCCTGCCCCGTATTCGCGCAACTGAATCTGATACTCGGCGTTCCAGCGCGCGTCGTTGCCGACGACCGCGACGAACGGCAGCGCGTAGCGCGCAGCCGTGTCGACTTCCGATGCATGAAAGCCGAACGTTCCGTCGCCGAGCGTCGCGACGATCGGAACGCCGGGCAGCGCGCAACGCGCGCCGATCGCATACGGCAATGCCGAGCCGATCGCGCCGGCCATGCCGTTGATCACGCGATGCGGCGCACGAAGGCAAGCCTGCGCCCATTGGCCGAACTCGCCGCCGTCGGAGACGAATACCGACGCGCGATGCGAATCGAGGAGCGGCTGCAGCGGGCGCAGCGCATCGAGCGGATGAAAGCGATCCGCTGACGATGCGTCGTTCCACGCCGCAGGCCGGAACGCGATCGCCGCGCGAACGTCCTGCCGCCACGCTGCGTGCCGGCCCGGATCGAAAGCCGTCGCCTTCGCCGTCAACGTTTGCAGCGCCGGCCGTGCAGCGGTACGCGCCGTCACGACGAGGCGATCGCCCACCGCGCGCCGCGTGCGCTCGACCTCCATGTCCTCGGCGTCGATCTGCAGGAACAGGCAGTCCGCCGCGAGTGCCGGCGCTTTGCCGAAGCGAAGCGTGAAGTCCAGGCGCTTGCCGGCGAGCAGGATGCAATCCGCCTGCGCCAGCATCTCGCCGAATGCACCGAGCGACGGATCGGCGATGCCGCGCGGGCTCTCCATTCCCACCACCGGAATGCCGGTCGCATCTTCCAAAGCCATCGCGTCGTGCGACCCCTGCGCGGTCATGCTCGTCGGGCCGACGATGACGAGCGGCCGCGCTGCGCTCTGCAGGCGCCCGAGGATCGCATCCGCCACGTCATCCGGGAGCGGCGGCTCGACCGATGCAGTTGCCGTCGCGTTCGACGCTGCAATGCGCTCGAGCGCGTCGGACGTTACGCTGAGACTGACGGGTCCGGGCCGGCCGGCACACGCAATGTCGATCCCTCGCGCCGCATCACGCTCGACGTCGTCCGCGCTGCCGCACGTCCACGCCGCTTTCGTCAGCGGCGCCGCAACGTCCGCCTGCGCCATTTCCTGGAACGCGCCCATGGCGTGCTGACTTTGCGGCGCGTGCCCCGACAGCAGCAAGACCGGTGCCTCGGCCATGCGTGCCGTGTAGAGCGCCGAGACGGCGTTGGCATGGCCGGGTCCGCCGGTCACGAGCGCGATGCCGACCTGCCCCGAAACGCGGGCGTACGCGTCGGCCATGTGGACGGTCGCCGCCTCGTGACGCGCATGAACGAGACCGATGCCCGCATCGATCGCCGCATCGAACACCGGCATGACGTGATTGCCGGAGACGGTGAAGATCTTCGTGACGCCGCGCGCGCGAAGGACGCGCAACAGCGCATCGGCACCTCGATTTCTCATGCAACGGAACCGAACAGGAGTGAGCGATGATGATCGCACAGATGGCGTGCGGTACCGATTTGCGACATCATGCGCGGCGTCACGATCGGCTGGTGTTGCTCATTGCGAATCGTCGCGTTTCGACCGGGCCTCGCGTTCGCGCGCCTTCCGCCACGCCGCGCGTGCCATCAGCGCCGCGCCGATCGCGAAGATCGCGAGCGCCGCCGGCGGGTAGACGACGACGAGCGCCACGCACAGCACGAGCGTGACGATCAACGGCTGCATCGATCACCGATCACAGCGGAGACAGCGTGACGCGCGATAGCGAGCTTACGAGCCTCATCCGGACCATTCCCGACTTTCCGAAGCCCGGCGTGATGTTTCGCGACATCACGACGCTGCTCAAGAACGCCGAGGGGTTTCGCGCCGTGATCGAAAGGCTTGCCGCCGCGCAAGCCGGACGCGCGATCGACAAGGTCGTCGGAATCGAATCGCGCGGCTTCATCGTCGGTGCGGCGCTGGCGTGTCGTCTCGGGTTGGGCTTCGTGCCGATCCGCAAGAAAGGCAAGTTGCCGGCCGAAAACTTCGGCGAGGACTACGCGCTCGAGTACGGGCGCGACCGCCTCGAGATGCACCGCGACGCGATCGAGCGCGACGAGCGCGTGCTGCTCGTGGACGACCTGATCGCGACCGGCGGCACGGCGGAGGCCGCTGCGCGCCTCATCCGCACGGCCGGCGGGTCGCTCGTCGGTTGCGCGTTCGTCATCGATCTGCCCGACCTTGGCGGGCGCCGAAGGCTCGAGGCACTTGGGATTCCGGTACAAGTTCTTTGCCAGTTCTCAGGCCATTAGCGGTTTTGGATCAACCACATCCGCGCTCTTCCTGAGAACCGACGTCAACCGGCGGCCTGCGCTGGCGCATGAATCGCGAATGCTGCCAGCGCCTCGAGCACCGCTTCGCTCTCGCCGGCGGACTCGGTGACGGTGAATGCCAACCCGGGCGCGGCCTTTCGCGCGACTTCAAGTTGTTTAGGAAGATCGTTGCGCAAGTGCCCGCCGCGACCGAAGAACATGGGAACGAGGCGAGCCTGTTCGATGCCCTGTGCCGAGAGCTGCCGGGCGACGGCGGCGAGGTCCGGCTCCAGGTAGTCGAGGAACGCCAGCATCACGACGCTATCAGGCGCTTTACGGGCGACAAGGTCGCGCAAGCGCCGGAACGGCTCGGCCCAGCGCGGGTCGCGCGCGCCATGCGCGTAGAGGATCAATCCGCTCTTCTTGTCCATCGCCAACGTCGAGCGCGACATGCATCGAATGCCCGATCGATTGTAGCGAAGCGCCGCATTCATGCAGCACGGCAATAAGCGCATAGCAAGGGATTCCTTCTGCCCCACGCGCAACGGAGGTACGGTAGCGGTTCTGCGAGGAACACGCTCATGCCACGACTGATTCGCAACCGCACGCTCGTCGACGATCCGTACACGCTGCTTCGCGACGCGGTGTCGCTCGCCGATCTCCCCGACGGCATCCCGGTCATCGTTCCGCTCGCGCTGTGGCTCGAGCGTCGAGCGGCGCTGATCGCGCGCGGCGAGGCGGGCACATGGCTCACCCCCGACGACGATCCGCGCGCGCTTGCCTAGTGGGCGTCGTCCACCTCGTCGGCGCCGGCCCCGGCGCGCCCGACTTGCTGACGGTTCGTGCGGCGCAACTGCTCGCGCGCGCCGACATCGTGTTCCACGATGCGTTGATTCATCCGGATACGCTCGCGCTCGCTGCCAGTGCCGTGAAGGTCGCGGTCGGCAAGCGCTGCGGCCGGCATTCGACCGCGCAGCGCTTCATCAACAAGCGCCTGCTCGACGCGGCAGCGAAGTACGACGTCGTCGTGCGACTGAAGGGCGGCGATCCGATGCTGTTCGGGCGCGCACAGGAGGAAATCGACGCGCTCGAGGCAGCGAACGTTCGCTGCGAGATCGTTCCCGGCGTGACCGCTGCGGTCGCCGCGGCCGCGACGCTCGGAACCTCGCTCACGCAGCGCGGCCGCGTCCGCACATTCGCGTTGGCGACACCGCGCGTCGGCGACGGGGAGCGCGCGAACGACTGGATCAATGGATTTCGCCAAGCACAGGCAGGCGCGATCTACATGGGCCGCAAGGACGCCGCGAACATCGCCGCATCGCTGATCGGCGCCGGCATGGCGGCCACCACGCCCGTTGCAATCGTCGTCGATGCGTCGCTGCCGGGCGTCGAAGCGCACTACACGACGCTGGCGCAGTTGCCGGCGTTCGCCGACTGCGAGATGAGTGGCGCGGCGCTGCTGCTCGTCGGCCCCCAATTTCATCGCCGCAAGAGCGGCGCAAGCGCAAACATCGCCGAGGTGCGCGCCGCAGTGCGTCGCGCATGACGCGGTATCATTCGCGCGTGGCCCGCAACCGGCCTCTCGCGCAATGCCCGCGGCCCTCCGCCTTCCGCTTTTCGATCTCGCCCCCGATTCGCAGCGCGCCTGGTTGATCGACCGGCTCGCGCGTCCCGCGCCCACGTCCGCGCAAGGCTTGAGCGACGGGTTCCGGTTGCCGGGACGCGAGGGAGCGCCCATTCCCGCCGCCGTGCTCGTTCCGCTCGTCAATCGCCCGCAGGGGTTGCAACTGCTGCTCACGCAACGCAGTGCCGATCTTCCCGATCATCCCGGCCAGATCAGCTTTCCGGGCGGTCGCCTCGACCCCGGTGACGCCGACCATGCGGCCGCGGCGCTGCGCGAAACCGCCGAGGAAATCGGCCTCGTACCGGCGAAGGTGCAGGTCCTCGGCGAGTTGCCGTCCTACGAGACGGTCAGCGGCTATCGCGTGCGGCCGATCGTCGGCTGGGTCGAGCCGCCGTTCGATCTCGCGCCCGATCCCGTCGAAGTGGCCGATGTGTTCGAGGTGCCGCTCGAATTCATTCTCGATCCGACGAACCACCAGCGTCATTTCCGCATGCTCGGAACGATGCGCCGCGATTACTGGGCCATTCCATGGCTTTCGCGCTACATCTGGGGCGCGACTGCCGCGATGTTGCTGATCCTCGATCGCACGCTGCGCGACGAGTAGTGCGCATCCAGTCTCGCTTCTCGATCCTCGATCCTTCATGCTGACCAGAACCTTCCCTCGTACCCGCCACTTCCGCAGCCTGACGGCGCACGGGTTCCACCGTGTCGTCTATTACGAATGGGGAGCGAGCGAGAACACCAACGTCGTGGTCTGCGTGCACGGCATCGGTCGCAACGGCCGCGATTTCGACGTGCTCGGCGAAGCGCTTGCACCGACGCATCGCGTGCTCGCGGTCGACATGCCGGGACGCGGCGCGAGCGAATGGCTGCGCGACCCGATGGATTACGTGATGCCGGTCTACCTCGGCACGCTGACGGCGCTGATCGCCGCAAGCGGCGCCGATGAAGTCGCGTGGGTCGGCACGTCGATGGGCGCGCTGCTCGGCATCGTCGCCGCCGCGCAACCCGCAAGCCCCGTCAAGCGCCTCGTCGTCAACGACGCGGGCCCGACGGTCGAGCCGGCGGCCCTTGCACGGATCGCGCAATATTTCGGCAGCAACCCGCGCTTCGCGACCTACGCGGAACTCGACGCTTACCTGCGGCAGATCTCCGCGCCGTTCGGACCGCTCACCGACGCGCAGTGGGCGCACGTCGTGAAGACGAATGCGCGGCAGCGGGCCGACGGAAGCTGGGGCGTCGGCTACGATCCGGCGATCGCCGTGCCCTTTCGTGCCGCATCTGCGCCCGTGGACTTGTGGCCGCAGTGGGACGCAATCCGCTGTCCGACGCTGGTGCTGCGCGGCGAGCACTCGGATCTCCTGTCGCGCGCGACCGCGGGCGCGATGGCCACGCGCGGCCCGTGTGCGCAGGTCATCGAAATACCGGGCGTCGGCCACGCACCGATGCTGCTCGATGCGGACCAGGTCGCGACCGTCGTGAGCTTCCTGCGTTCGCCCGTATAATCCTCGCGGCCGTTTGGTTTTCACCGTCACGCTTTCGGCGTCATTCCATGTCGCTCGCACTCCGTCTGCCGCCGTTTGCCGAACGACCGCGCGAGGCGCCCGAAATCCGGTCGTCGCGCGTCGCGAGCTGGCTGACCGAGGCATCGACGCGCGAGCCGGGTTTCGCCGCGCGGATCATGGGCGAGGCGCTCGCCGCGATCAATCGCGTCTCGATGAGCCATTCGCGGCGCCTCGACCTGACCGAGCAATACTGGAAAGCGGCGGCGCTGCTGTGGCCGCGTCTCGAGCATCGATTCATTCGCGCGTCGCACCCGTTGCAGGGCGACGACCTCGATGCCGCGAAGGCCGCGCTGAAGCTCGCGAACGAGCTGTCGACGTCGTACAAGCGGCTGCTCGCGCACGAGGCCGCGCGCAGGTTCCGCTTCGGCGGCCCGCGCCGTCTGGTAGCGCTCGTACGCCGCGCGTTCCAGGCGACGTCGCGCGTGCTGGCGAACAGTTACCTCACGTATTCGCCGGTGCCGGCGCATACGTGGTACGACGCGCACGAAATCTACATGTTCACGCGCGAGCGCAAGATCCATCGCCACGCGGTCACCATCGACCAGCCGGACATCACGCTCGAGCGCCTGTACACGCAGTCGCTGCTGCTGGCACTCGCCAATCCGTATGGATTCCTGCCGAGCCAGCTGGCCGTCGTGCTGCATTACCTCGACGAGAACTCGCACCTCGCGAAGCTGACGCCGGTGCCGCCGGTGCATCGGATGGCAAAGGCGGTTGCGATCGTTCCCGTCGGTCACGACTTTCCGCCGTTCTCCGCGAACAAGGGCGGCAACGCCGAAGGCACGAAGCTCTTCCTGCTCACGTTCGACCTCGCGTTCGAATTGCAGGAGCAGATCCGGGGGATCGAGGCCGGCGCCACATTGCCGCGCGAGGCCGGCAACGATCCCGATGCGCGGCATCGCCACATCGCGCTGCTGAAGCGGCTGCTGCGCCAATGGGCCATTCCGCCGGCGCGCCAGTTCAACCGGCTGCCGTCGCGCGCGCAGGTCGCGATGTGCGCGGGATTGCCGGGCGTCTGGCATTACAGCCGGGGAACGCAGCATTCGCCGCCCGGGGTTCCGCCGCCCCCGGCAATGACGCAATGCCAGGTCGTCAATCACACCGCAGGTGGCTATGCATTGCGGCAGATCGATCCGACGCCGGCGCCCCTTCGCGTCGGCGACCTGATCGCGTTGCGCGTCGAAGGACACGAAGGCCTGCAGGTCGCCATGGTTCGCTGGTTTCGCAATACCCTTGCAGGTGCCGTGCTCGAGTTCGGCTGTGAGTTGTTGTCCGATGCGCCCGAGGCCGCGGCTGCCGCGGCCGAGAACGCCCCGGACAGCCACCTGATGCCGGTGCTCGTGCTGCCCGAAGAAGCGCTCGACGCCGATGCGCCTGCACCGCAGCTTGCCGCGCCCGCCGGCGCGTTTTCGCTCGAGCAGGCGGTGAGCCTTCGCCGCCGCAGCGGCTCGGGCTTCGCCGTGTTGACGAAGCTCGTCGAGCAGGGACCCGGTTTCGACCTCTACGAGTTCGTCACCGTAACTTGAACAGAGCAGAGTCGGCGGCCGCGCGCATCGCGATCGCGGCGACCCTCGCGCTGGCGCTGCTCGAAGTCCTCTGGGAATCGATCCTCGCGCCGCTCGGCGCACATCCGTCGTGGCTCGTGCTGAGCACGCGCTCGTCGCGGCGACCGCCTGCGTCGTCGCGACGGTTGCGTTCGTCGCGCTACTCGGCTGGTTTCGCAGCGAGCGCCTTCGGCAACGGGAACACGACGCGCTCGACGACGCCTGACAGTTCGCTGACCGATTCGGCACCCAGCGCGCGCAGTCGCGCGATCACCTCCTGCACGATCCGCTCGGGCGCGGATGCACCAGCCGTCACACCGACGCGCGGCCGCCCGGCGAGCCACGATGCCTGCAGCGCCTGCGCATCATCGACGAGATAGGCGCGTGCGCCACGCTGCGCGGCGACCTCGCGCAGCCGATTCGAATTCGAGCTGTTCGCGCTGCCGACGACGACGACGACGTCGACCTCGCCACTCATCGCTTTCACCGCATCCTGCCGATTCTGCGTCGCGTAGCAGATGTCGTTCTTCTTCGGGCCGCTGATGCCGGGGAAGCGCGCACGCAGCGCCGCGACGATCGCAGCGGCGTCGTCGACCGACAGCGTCGTCTGCGTGACATAGGCAAGGCGCGACGGATCGCGGACGACGAGCCGCGCGACATCGTCGACGGTCTCGACGAGATAGACGCCCCGCTCGCACTGTCCCATCGTCCCTTCGACCTCGGGATGGCCGGCGTGACCGATCATGACGATCTCGCGCCCCGCTTCATGCATCTTCGCGATCTCGGCGTGCACCTTCGTGACCAACGGGCACGTGGCGTCGAACACGCGCAGTCCGCGCGCGGCAGCCGTCGCGCGCACCGAGCGTGCAACACCGTGCGCGCTGAAGATGACGGTCGCGCCGTTCGGAACGTCGTCCAGTGTCTCGACGAACACGGCGCCCTTGCGGCGCAGATCGTCGACGACGATGCGGTTGTGCACGACCTCGTGGCGCACGTAGATCGGTGCGCCGAAGCGAGCGAGCGCCTGCTCGACGATCGCGATCGCGCGATCGACGCCGGCGCAGAATCCGCGCGGGTTCGCGAGCAGCACCTGCATCAGCGATCCCGTTCCGGGTGTTCGACCGGCGATTCGCGCGGGCGCCGCTCGCGGAAGCTGTCGAGGATCAGCGCGGCGGCACCGACCGTGATCGCCGTGTCGGCGACGTTGAATGCCGGGTAGTACCAGCCGCGGTAGTGAAGCAGCACGAAATCCACGACGTGGCCGAGCGTGATCCGATCGCAAAGATTTCCGAGGGCGCCGC
>JAICLP010000239.1 GCA_025925475.1 Burkholderiales bacterium
CCTATGCGTTCGCGCACGACGTGATCGAACGCGTGCGCGTCGCATCGCTGCGCAACGTCGTCGAGCGTGCGCTGTTCGCGCGGCTGCCCGAGGGCGAGCGCATCAAGGAACTCGGATGAACATCCCTCCACGCTGGCCGCCCCCCGCCGGGGCGCGGCCGGTCGCTTGGGACGGCCCGGCGCGACCGACATGAAAATGGAACGCGACGTGCTGGCAAAGCCGGCGCACGCGGCGCTCGACGTCGCGCGGCTGCGGGCCGACTTTCCGATCCTCGCCGAGCGCGTCAATGGGCATTCGCTCGTCTATCTCGACAATGCGGCGACGACGCAGAAGCCGCAGTCGGTGATCGACGCGCTGGCGGCGTACTACGAGCACGACAACGCGAACGTGCATCGCGGCGTGCACACGCTGTCGCAGCGCGCGACCGACGCTTATGAGGCTGCGCGCGCGAACATCGCGCGCTTCATCAACGCGCGTACGACCGACGAGATCGTCTACACGAGCGGCACGACCGACGGCATCAATCTCGTCGCGCAAAGCTTTGCCCGGCCGCGGCTCGCACCGAATGACGAAATCCTGATCAGCGCGATGGAGCACCATTCGAACATCGTGCCGTGGCAGCTCGTCTGTGCGCAGACCGGTGCGCGGCTCGTGGTCGCGCCGGTGAACGACGCCGGCGAGCTGATGCTCGATGCGTATGCGGCAATGCTCGGCCCGCGCACGAAGCTCGTCGCGATGACGCACGTGTCGAACGCGCTCGGCAGCATCACACCGATCCGGCGGATCATCGCGCTTGCGCACGCTGCGAACGTGCCGGTGCTCGTCGATGGCGCGCAGGCGATCGCGCATCTGCCGGTCGACGTCCAGGGGCTCGACTGCGATTTCTACGCGTTCTCCGGGCACAAGATCTTCGGCCCGACCGGCATCGGCATCCTCTACGGCAAGGCTGCGCACCTCGAGGCGATGCCGCCGTACCAGGGCGGCGGCGACATGATCCGCTCGGTCACGTTCGAGAAGACCGAATACAACGACATCCCGTACAAGTTCGAGGCGGGCACGCCGAACATCGCCGGCGCGATCGGGCTCGGAGCGGCGCTCGATTACGTCCGCCATGTCGGCGTCGAAGCGATCGATGCGCACGAGCGGGAGCTGCTCGTCTATGCGACGGAGCGGGTGACGCAGATCCCGGGTCTCCGGATCATCGGCACGGCGAAGGACAAGGCGGGGATCCTGTCGTTCACGCTCGAGGGCGTGCATGCGCACGACGTCGGCACGATCCTCGATCACGAGGGCGTCGCAATTCGCGCCGGCCATCATTGCGCGATGCCGGTGATGGCGCAGTTCGGCGTCGCGGGTACCGCGCGCGCGTCGTTCGCGCTCTACAACACGCGCGAAGAGGTCGATGCGCTCGTCGCCGGCATCGAGCGCGTGCGTAGGATGTTCGGATGAGTGGCGAAGGGCCGCCCCGAGCCACGAATTGCGCCCCCTGGGGGGCAGCGAAGCCGCGAAGCCGCAAGCGTGGGGGGACGATCACATGAGTGGAGATCTGCGGGACCTCTACCAGGAAGTGATCTTCGATCATTACAAGCGGCCGCGAAACCAGGGCGCGCTCACCGAGCACAGCCATCGCGCCGAGGGCCACAATCCGCTCTGCGGGGATCGCGTGACGGTCTACCTCAAGGTCGAAGATGGTGTCGTGCGGGATGTGCGCTTCGAAGGCGCCGGCTGCGCGATCGCGACGGCTTCCGCGTCATTGATGACCGAAGCGCTGAAAGGTCGCACGCTCGACGAAGTCGAGGCGCTGTTTCGCGGCTTCCATGCGCTCGTGACCGACGCACCGGGCGAGGCCGCACCCGACCTCGGCAAGCTCGAAGTGCTCGCCGGCGTCCGCGAATTCCCGGCGCGAGTCAAATGCGCAACCCTCGCGTGGCACACGCTGAACGCCGCGCTTCGCAACCGCACGCAGCCGGTGAGTACGGAGTAGCGATGATGCAGGACTCGATACCCTCTTCCGAACGTGATGTGCCCGCGATCGACGGCGCGCAGATCGAGGCGAACGTCATCGCGGCGCTGCGCACGATCTACGATCCCGAAATTCCGGTGAACATTTATGACCTGGGCCTCGTCTACGGGCTCGACATCGACAAGGATGGCAAGGTGGGTATCCGGATGACGCTGACAGCACCGGGCTGCCCGGTCGCCGAGACGTTTCCCGGGATGGTCGAGCAGCGGATTTACGAGGTACCGGGCGTCGACGAAGTACGCGTCGAGCTCGTCTGGGAACCGGCGTGGAATCCCGAGCGGCTCTCGGAAGCCGCCAAGCTGCAGCTCGGCCTCCTGTAGCAGCGATCGGATGTCCGACTGGGTCGACGTCGCGCCGGAAGATGCCTTGCCGCCGGGCGAATGGGTCGCCGCCGATGTCGAGGGCACCGACATCGCCGTCTTCAATCTCGACGGCCGTTATTACGCGATCGAGAACGTCTGCACGCACGACGGCGGCGTACTGACGGGCGGCGAGGTCGACGGCAACGTGATCATCTGCCCTCGGCACGGCGCGCGCTTCTCGATCATCACCGGCGAAGTGCTTTCGCCGCCGGCGTACGAGGACGTGGCGACGTTTCCGGTGCGGGTGGAGGGCGGCATCGTGCAAGTGCGCGATGCGCGGTGGGATTGACCACACCGAATTAGGGTCGGAGACGACTTTCGAACCACGGTCTTGCGATTTCGCGACGCCATCGTCTGAAAGTCGTCTCCGACCCTAATTCGGTGTTCTCGCGACCTGTCCCTCGTAAATCGCGCGCACCGTGTCGATCGTATCCGCATCGGCCACCGTCTTGTCGCTGCGGTAGCGCTTGATGCGCGCGAAGCGCAGTGCGAGCCCTCCCGGATAGCGCGGGCTCGCCTGCAGGTCGTTGAACGCGACCTCGACGACGAGCTCAGGTCGCACATAGACCGCCCATCGATCGCGATGCGTCTCGAGTGCCAGGAGCGCCTGCGTCTGCCATGCGAGGAGCTCGTCGGTCATCCCTTTGAACGTCTTGCCGAGCATCACGAACCCGTCGCCGTGCCCGTCGCGGGCCGCGAGATGAAGATTCGACAGGAAGCCGCTGCGCCGCCCGTGTCCCCATTCAGCCGCGAGCACGACGAGGTCGAGCGTATGCAACCGCTTCACCTTGAGCCACGATGGCGCGCGCCGGCCCGCCTCGTAAGGCGCCGACAAAGCCTTCGCCATCACGCCTTCGTGTCCGCGCGCGAGCGCATCGTCGTAGAACGCCTCGGCTGTCTCGAGGTTGTCGGTGACGATGCGCGGCATCAGCACCTCGACCGGCAGCGCGCGTGAGAGCGCATCGATGCGTTCCGACGCCGGGCGCGTCGTCAGCGCCTCCTCGTTGAGCCGCAGACAGTCGAAGAAGAACACGGACAAGGGCATCGTGGCACGCATCGCCTCGACGTCCAGCGTGCGGCCGAAGCGGCGCATCGTGTCCTGGAACGGAAGCGGAGCGCCATCGGGTCGAAGCGCGATCGCCTCTCCATCGAGGATCAGTGCATGCGCGCGCGACGCGCGAACCGCCTCGACGATCTCCGGGGCCGATGCCGTGACGTCGTTGCGATTGCGCGTGAAGATGCGCACGTCGTCGCCGGCCTTGTGCACCTGCACGCGCGCGCCATCGAGTTTCCATTCGAACGCCGCCGTCCCCATTGCCGCCAATGCTTCGGCGATGTCGTTCGCCGGCTGCGCCAGCATCGGCGCGACCGGCTGCATCGGCGCGAGCGCATAACGCGCAAGGCCTGCCGCACCCTCGGTCAATGCCGCGTGCGCAACGCTCGCAATGCCGTGCGCGACCATCGCTGCCTCGCGTACTGCCGCCGGCGGCAATGCCGCCGCAGCCGCAACGGCATCGATCATCAGCGATTCGAGCGCGCCCTGGCGCAGCTCGCCGGTCAGCAGGCGAAACAGGAAATCGCGCTCCTCGGCGGTCGCGCGCGCGAGCAATTCGGCGAGCATCGCGGTGCGCCGCGCCTTCGAACCCGCACCGGATATGGCGGCAATCGCGTCGAGGGCTGCATCCACATCGTCGATCGACAACGACGCTCTCGCCGCGGGATGACTCCGCGAAGCGTCGGTCAGCAGCGCGTAACCGATCCCGCTTCTGCCCTGCCGCGTTTCACCCGACAGCCATGCGACGGCGATCGCGATCTCGCCCGGTTCGAGTCGTCGCAGGGTGTCGGCGAGCGCGGCGATCTTCGCATTGCGGCTCGGCGTTTCGGCGACCCGGCCCGATGTCGCCGCCACCTCGGAAAGGCGCGTCATCCGGGCATCATCGCACGCACGCCCGCGGCGTCAGCGGCTCTCCTTCGTGACCGATTGCGGCGGCGCCGACGCGCGCGGTTCGCGCCGCCTGCAGCGCATCGCGGATGTGCACGAGCACCGTGTCGAGGCCGCGCTGCAGCTCGAAGTGCCGCGGCGGCCGAATCCACCAGCGCACGCGCAGCGTGATGTCGCTGTCGGTGAAGCCGACCACGAGCACGTCGGGCGCCGGCTCGTCGAGCACGTGCGGCAGCGGCGTGATCGTGCGCAGGATCACGTGGCGGATCTTGACGATGTCGACCTCCTTCGGCAGCTTGACGTCGTATTCGAGACGCCGCTTCTCGTTCGCCGTGTTGACGGTGACCGGATTGACGAACAGCGTCGAATTCGGCATCACGATCCGCCGCCCGTCGTAGGTGACGATCACCGTGGCGCGCGTTTCGATGCTTTCGACCGTGCCTTCGAAATCGCCCGACTTGATCTGGTCGCCGATGCGAAACGGCTCGGACAGAAGCAGCAGGATGCCGGACAGGAAGTTCTGCAGGATGTCGCGGAACGCGAAGCCGATCGCGACGCTGGAGAGTCCCAGCACGCTGATCAGTTGACCCGGCGTGAATCCGGGGACCGCGATGACGAGCGCGATCAAAAGCCCGAGCAGCACGAGCACGCTCTGGCCGAGGCGCCCGAGCACGATGCCGACGCTGCGGTGCCGCCGCGTGCGTCGCGTGAAGCGCGTCGCGATCCGGCGCAGGATCAGGCCCGCGATGTAGAACGCGATGAACACGATGATCGCGAGCCCCATGTACGGGAGGCGCTGCGTGAAATGGACGATGAGTGCGTGCAGGCCCGCGGTGGCCTGCCCGAAATCGAAGTTCATCGGCGTTGCTCCCTGTCGGCTTTTTCGCGCGAGTCGATGTCGCGGGTGAGTGCCTGCTCGACGCTTTGCGCGTTGTCGAGCCATCCAGCCCATGCATCGCCGCGCTTGCGCAGCCACGGCAGCACCGTCGGCAACCGGAAGTCGCGTGGATCTATCGTGGCGAGCTCGCGCC
>JAICLP010000276.1 GCA_025925475.1 Burkholderiales bacterium
CCATCGCGCCTTGTCCATGCTGGGGAGCGCGGTGAGCTCCAGCAGGCCCATCGACTTCCATTCCAGCTCGACCATCGGGCATCGCGACTCGCGTCCACTGATGAAACGCCACGCACCTTGAGGCGTCACTTGCGGATGTCCGTATGACGCCGTCGGAATGCACAGCGCGTCGCAGTCGGCGATTGGCTTGCCGAGAAGACCGACCAGCGCAGTGCGGATGGTCGGATTCTTGATTCCCGCGGAAGTGAGGAGAAGCTTCATGGGGCCACGGTGAGGCGTCACTTCGGCGGAGCTGGCACGAGGCCGTACCGGTTCATCACCGCAACCAGCGCGGCCTTGTCGGGCGGTCCGCCCGCCGTCGCGACGGCAGCGATGTCCTTGAAATACTGGGCACCGATGTCGGGAGACAGGACGATCAATGCGCGCGCGCGGCTTTCGAACGGGTTCGAAAACGCATGAACGACACCGCGTGGCGTGTGCATGCTCTCGCCAGCGGCAAGGTCCCGTGTGTCGGAGCCCACGGTGTACCGGAGCTTGCCCTCCAGGACATAGACCAGCTCCTCATTGTTCGAATGGCTGTGCGGAGGCGGGACATTCGAGGCTGGCGGCACGTCGAGCTCGAACATCCCCAGGCTCGCGCTTTGTGAACCGTCGATGAGGTAATTGATCCGAAGCTTCCCGATGGCAATTTCGTTCGCGTTCATCGCGGAGTCTCTATTCGGTTGGTGAGGCGCGCCGCGCGTCGTGGCCGAGGCGCGACTCCCCAAGCGCATCTCGCCGCCGAACGTAGACCTCCCGAGCGATAGGCGCGGTCGTCAGCACGCCAATGGCCAGCAAGGCGAGGCCGATGCCCTTGCGGTGCTCGGCGCGCAGGCAGCCGGCGAGCAAAAGCCCGATACCCACGCCGCCAACGCCGCGCGTGCCTGCGATGAATGCCAATTCGGGGATCGAGACTGGAAAGCGTGTCATTGGAGTCTCCACATCAAGGGACGGCGATTGAACCGCAGGTGCGGTTTCATCGGTCCGGAGCGACCTGCTGAACGTCGCAATTACCGGGCAACCGGGAAACAGCATACCAACCTGGGCGGCTGGCTGCGCGCGAAGTCGGAGGCGCGGCTCCGTTTGCTTTGGTCACGAACAGCACCGCGATGAAAGTTGCACCGCTGGACAGGGAACGCTTCCGAAGGAGCAAAACACGCAGCAATGACGTGCCAGAGGACGAAGCATCGATCCACACGAGTCGCACTCGTGGAAATGGATGCAGGCATCGGTGGGCATGGTTTGCTCGCGTTGAGCGCCACAGACCGGGCAGGTGAGCACGGAGCTCAGGGTAAGCGCTGACGCTTCGGTCATGGGCAGGTCCTGGCTAAGGCCTGAATCGAGCCACACGCGACGCTGAGTTGGCTGCAACGAATAGTTCGGCGCCATTCCATGTCCGATCCATATTTCCGGTAGGGAGTCCGTGCCGCCGGTTGATTTCCGGTTATGGATCAGTCGCGTTCCCAGCCACCACAAAACGCCCTCAAAACGCGATTGGCCGCTTCGTCCGTCGATGCTGCGTAGTTGCCAAGCAACTCATGTTTGATCACCGCACCATTGAGATCCAGCGAAATTCGCTCGGCCATGACAGCGTACCGGGGTGCGCAGCTGAAGTTGTAGTAGATGCGCTGCGAGTTGGCGTAGCAGCCGCGAGGAGGGGAGCAGTCGATCGATAGCGCGGGTGTGTAGCGGACCCAGACGCCGCCCGCGCCCCCAGGCCGGGCCGAAGGCGCCGAGACGCCCGATTCGATGACGATGGTGCCCGAGGCGTTGGGTATCGACTCCCATGCTGCAGCATGGAGTGCGACGGGCGCGGCGGCCAAGGCGATCGTCAACGCAAAGACTGCGATCGGCGGAAGGCGGCAGTCATGCATGCTTTCGGCCGGTTTGCATTTCGTGACTAGCGCAACGAATCTTGAAGCTCTTTCCGCAACAACGCATTCTTCACATCTCGGTTGCACGCACGGTCAGGCCCCGACGCGCGCGCTCGGCGCTCGCCCGAACGCGACGATCGCGAACGCGACGGCGAAAGCGGTGTACACGGCGGCCCCGATGACCAGTTCGACGACTCGTTGCTCCGAGAGAACGAGTTTCAGGAGAGCCAGCGCGCCAATCGTGAAGTGAGCAAGGTTTCCGATTGCGACGGGCCGCCCATAAATGCCTCCCATAACGCTGCCCTGGGACATCCAGTTCAGCATGGCAAAACCAAGGTACAGCGCCCCCGCCAGCTGGACAAGCACGCCGCTGAACCCAACTGACGATGTCCCGGCACGCACGAGTATTTCTTGCGGCAGGAAGGTCGCGGATGCTCCCAAGACGCCCAAGACCAACGCGCTGGCGCGCATGAGCATTCTGGTGTTCATCACAGCCATCGGCGCACCTTGGCCTGATAGGCCGTGTACTCGGTGCCGAACAGCCTTGCGAGGGCGCGCTCTTCCGGCGCGATCTGGAAGCGGCCCAAATACAGCACGAATGCCAGGAGACCGAGCAGCGCCCAGGCCGAGGACAGAAAGACACCCCACGCGAAGAGAACGAAGCAGAGGCCCACATACATCGGGTTGCGCGTAACGCGATAGATGCCTGAGCTGACGAGGGACGATGCGGTCTCCGGCTTGGTGGGATCGAGGGTCGTTTGCGCACGGCGAAAAGAGACGACGCCGGCGACGCTGAAGAACAGCCCCCCGAGGGCAGACGCAGCGCACGCAGCCACGCGAGCCGCCGCAGGCATCTGCAGCGTCGGCGCGAGCAACGAGATTACCCACATGGCGAGCGCTGCCAACGCTGCTACCGCGGGTGGCGGAATTGCGGTCTCGAGCGAACTCATGCGCGGTTTTCGTCGAACCTGATGCCGGAGGTGAGCGGCGGCGCGGCCGCCTGACCTGAGCGAGGTGTCAGGCCTTGGTCGCCTGCCTGTAGCTCTCGAAGTTCTTGATGTAGTCGTCGTAGTTCTCTTTAAGCATCGAGCGGAACTGCTCGACAAAATACTCCACGGTTTCGTCCTTTGCCGCGAGCATCTCTGCGGAAGAGTCGAAATCGCAAGCACTCACCCAAGCATTGAATCGCGCAGTGGCATACATGCATGAAGCACTGACCTTGCCTCGCGAAACTAGCGCAACCTGCTCGTTTGCGAGGCTGATGACGGCATCAGCACGAAGGTAGAAGTCGGCGTCGGCGGCGGTTGGCAAGCGCAATCTCCTTGAGACCTAACGATCAAGACGTAAGCTCCGCGGTCGCGATGCCGGGCTCGTTCACCGGATCTTCGCGCGGTTGGCGTTTGACACTTGCGGTGCCGCAGGCAAGCGCGGCTCGCCGGAGGAACTCGGCTCGATGGAACGAACCTGCGAATCTCACCTCGGCTCGCGAAAACATCCCCGTCGCGAGAGGTTGCATGCGCCACGAGCCGATGACCGCTCCTTCGTCTCGCGCGGCGGGTACACGCGGGGAGCCAGCTTGCAGCGCCTCCCCGGTTGCCTTCAGAAGCAGCGGGCATTATTCACACCAATCATGCCTTGCGGGTCAGAAACGTTCCCGACATTGCCAATATGAGCGCGAGTCCGGTCAGCGTTGGCCACGATAACGCGGATACCGGCGCCGGCGGCACGGTCGAGATCGCGTTTGCGCTCGTGAATGACACGAAGAACGCCGTTGGGTCGCCCCCGTTGTTCACTCGAACGTGGATGGTGTTCAAGCCCGCAACGAAACCGCCGTTGATCGTAAACGGCGTAGGTGCGCCGAAATCGCCGAATCCCGTCGTTGCTACGGGCGAGTCGGAGTTCAACGAAATCGAGCCGTCGTTATCGGTCCCAAATGTTCCGGCTATGGAAGCCGTGGCCGGATCCAGCCCGGTGAGATCGATCACCAGGTCGTAGGTATAGGCCCCGGCTGTCCCGGCATTTCCACTGGCATCGGGTGACACCCATGCAGCAGTGGCGGTGTCGGGGAAATAGCAGCAATTGAATCGAAACGGGTTGCTACCGATGGGTTCAACGGCTCCCGCGGGCTTCGCCGAAAGAGTCCAGAACGAAGTTTGCGCATCGGGCGCAACGAGGATGTCGGAAGCGCCTACACCCGTATTGTGCACTTGAATGGCGGCAGCCGAGGCGAATCCCGGCAGAAACAAGACGACCGACAGCAATGCCGTAACGAAGCTGGCGTTTCTCATGATCCCCCCATGCGAGAGAAATGACGATCGCAGCGGTCGACAGTAGGGCTACACCTGTACTTGAAAGGTCGTAATCTCGAATTGGAAGCTTACGCTACTCGGCGCCTGACGACGGCGAGTGCTTTCGTCGTCGCGCGATCTCGAGTTCCTTGGCGGGAGTCTTATCGGTTTTCTTCGCAAACTGGTGCAGAAAGACAATGCGCGTCCGCGTCACCGACGGGCTAGGCAACGATCTTGTCGTACTCCGCATGCGTGCCAATCCAAAACCAGCT
This sequence comes from Burkholderiales bacterium, assembly GCA_025925475.1. Classification (GTDB taxonomy): domain Bacteria; phylum Pseudomonadota; class Gammaproteobacteria; order Burkholderiales; family Casimicrobiaceae; genus VBCG01. The sequence goes on from JAICLP010000276.1 coordinate 4,474, forward strand.
GACGCCATCTTCGACCTCGACGCCAAGTGCGCGATGAAACAGTCCGACGCGAACTGAA
>JAICLP010000406.1 GCA_025925475.1 Burkholderiales bacterium
CGTCACGACGATCTCCGCGCCGAGCCGCTTCGACTGCTGCAGCGCGCGGCTCGCGAGCTCGTCGCCCGACACGCCGCTTGGGAAGCCGAGGTAGTTCTCGATGCGAGACGACGTACCCGCCTGCCCGCCGGGCGCTTCGCGCTCGATGACGAGCGTCGACAGTCCTTCGGAAGCGCCGTACACCGCCGCGGCGAGGCCGCCAGGGCCGCCGCCGATGATGACCGTGTCGTATTCGGCGAGGCGCGGCTTCGTTTGCAGCCCGAGGCGCTCGGCGAGATCGCGCGCTGCCGGCCGCATCAGAAGCGTCCCGTCCATCAGGCGAAGTGCGGGACAATCGCCGTCGCTCGGGAGTGCGCCGCCCCAATGCGCCGCAACCTCCGGCGCATCGGGCGTCATCCATTCGTACGTGATCTGGTTTCGCGCGAGGAACTGCCGCAACGAGCTGCATGCAGCGTCCCAGCGGTGGCCGATCATCGTGACGCGCGGCTTCGGAGCTTCGGACGCAATGCCGGCAAGGCCGCCGATCCGCTCGCGTGCGAGCGCGCCGATCTTGGTCGCGACGGCGGGCGATGCCGCGGCAATCGCGTAGTAGTCGCGCGGTTCGATGCGGATCACGCGCGACGTCTCGACTGCGCGATAGCCACCGGGAAACGGCGTACCGAGCGTCATCGGCACCTCGCCGAAGATGGTGCCGGGCACGCGGAAGCCGAGGCGACGCTCGACGCCGTCGAATGTCTTGACGACCTCGATCTTGCCTTCGAGCACGGCGAAGATCGCGCGCTCGCCGCCTTCGAAGACGGCAAATTCGCCGGGTTGCAGCTGCAGGTCGGCCGATGTCTGCGCGAGGTGCGCAAGCTCGCTTTCGGCGAGCGACGAGAACAGTGGAATCGCGCGTATGTCGTCGGGCGTCAGCATCGTCGAGGATCGCCGCTATCGCTTCGCGATGCCTTCGACGAGCAGCTTCGCCCCGAACGCCGCGAACGCGACGCCCGCAAGACGCTCGATCGCCTGTTGCCAGCGCGCGTACGCCGATCGCATCCGCTGGCGCGAAAACGCGAAACTCAGGAGGCAACGCCAGAGGGCGGAGACGGCGACGACGCCGAGCCACGAAAGCAGTCTGGCCCACGCCGGCGTCGTCGTGGTGAGCGTTACCGCAAAAATGCTTGCGAAAAAAAGGACGGTCTGCGGATTCGCGAGGTCGGTGACGAGCCCGCGCAGGAAGAGATTCGTCGGCATCGCGAACGACGCGCGAGGCGCCTGATCGAGTTGCAGGCTGCCGCCGCCTTTCAACATCTTCCATGCGAGCCACAGCAGATAGAGTCCGCCTGCGACTTTGATGGCGGCGAACAGGTCGCCTGATTCGCCAACGATCGCGGCCATGCCGAGAAGGCCCAGCGCCGCATAGATCGCATCGCCGGCCGCGACGCCGAGCCCGGCGGCGATGCCTGCTGCACGTCCCGCGGAAAGACTCGACTGCACGACGACGAGCAGGTTCGGTCCGGGACTCAGGAACGTCAATGCGAAAAGGCCGATCGTGAGCAGGACGGAGTGGGTGGGTGTCATCGGTTCTTCACGCAACTGCGGCGATTTCGACGTCGCGGGCACGCGCCGAGCGCTTCATCGACGCCGGCCCCATCGCCAACGCGGGGGCTCGCCCGTCAGCCAACAGACCGCGACGAGCGCGCACGTCAGGAGCAGCATGTACACGGCGAAGCGTGCGGGCTGCAGCGCGGGCCGAATGAAAGCGGCTCCGACACCGATGAGTATCACGTAGATCGCGATGACGACCCATCCCTGCCACGTCGTCGGAAAGCTCCAGCCCCAGCCGTAGCGCTTGGCCGGGAACCAGTATTGCCGATCATCGGGCATGGTTGATTGCTCGAGCGGGTGTCTTGCTGCGAGAGGTCGACGACGACGGGATCGGGCTAACGCGGCCGCCACGGCATCGCAAGCGCAGTCCAGGTCAGGAGCCGTGAACGCGCGACGACGCGAAACCAGAGGCACGCATAGCCAACGGCGAGCACCGAAACCAGCCCGAGCAGCAGGCGGGCGTCGACGATCGCGATGATGAATCCCACGACGCCGGCGCCAAGCCAGACGCACGCGAGGATCAAGGCGATGAAACGATCGATGCCGGTCACGCTTCGCATTCGGTTTTCGCGTTCGACAGGGAACTATGGTAGCGCGCTCACGCGAACGGCCGCAGTTGCTCGGCGATGCTGCGCGTCTTGTCGGTGATCTCGTCGCCGGTGTGCAGCGTCGTCTTGCGCTCGACGAGCAGAATCAGGCACTCGTGCTCGGCAACGGGGTTGTGGCGCACGCCCTTCGGAACGACGAACAGATCGCCTTCATGCAGCACTGCGATGCGTTCCTCCATCTCGATTCGTAACGATCCCTTGAGGA
>JAICLP010000042.1 GCA_025925475.1 Burkholderiales bacterium
GCGTGGCGCTGATGGCATTCGTCTGCGACGCGAGCAGCAGCGTGTAGCCGTCGGCCGGTGCCTTCGCGACGATGTCGCTGCCGATCGTCGCGCCCGCCCCCGGCTTGTTCTCGACGACGACCGGCTGGCCGAGCCGTTTGCCGAGCTCCTGCGCGATGAGGCGCATTGGCCCGTCTACCGCGCCGCCGGGCGAAAACGGCACGATGACGCGAATCGGCCGGGACGGGTATTCGTCGGCGTGCGCGATGCCCGCGAGCGGCAATGCCGCGGCAAGGACGAAAAGCCACCGGGACAGCGAACGCAAGCGAGACCTCCTTCGGCGACGACCGCGCATTGTCGGCGGCCGCCCCCTGCGCTGTAAAGGGCGGGCGTAGGACGAGCGCGCACAGCGTTTCGCGCCTTCCACCGCTCGTCTTCGCGGCGTGCGCTGCCTACAGTACAGCGGACGTCGCGGCGCGCGAGAAGGCGCCGGCTTGCCGCGCGAATCGGTGCAGCGACGACGCTGCACGTTCCTTGATCTTCCTCTCGGGGATTTTCGTATGAAGACAATCGTAGGATCGTTCGACAGCTTCGACGAAGCGAATCAGGTGGCGCGCGAATTGATGGACGACGGTTTCCGCGACAGCGACGTGAACGTCGTCGCGAGCAACATCCGCAGCGGCACGGGTACGTCGAGCGGCGCGGACATCGGCGCGCCCGCCGATACATCGACCGGTGTCGCCGGCACCGAACGCATGCTGGGTCCGCTCGGCACCCGGACGTCCACCGGATTCACCAATGACACGGGCGTCGGCACGATGCCGGGCATGGCACCGGACGTGGCGGGCGGCGAGCCGGGTGACGGCACGCGCACGACGACGATGCGCGAGCATTACACGCGCTCGGCGGCCGACAACGCGCCGCTCACCGAGGACGGCGCGGGACTGACCGATGCGGCCATCGATCGAACGCGCCGTGTCGACGACGCGAGCAACGCCGCCGCGGGTGCGGTGACGGGCGGCGTCGTCGGCGGCGCAGCGGGTCTCGCGGCGAGCCTTGCCGGACTCGCGATTCCGGGCATCGGACCGATCATCGCCGCGGGCCCGATCGTGTCGCTGTTGACGGGTGTCGGCGTTGGTGCCGTCGCCGGCGGCTTGATCGGCGGCCTGACCGACATGGGCGTGTCGCAAGGTGACGCGGAGTATTACGCGGAGGCGGTGCGTCGCGGCGGGGCGCTCGTCACCGTGCGCGCCGACGACGCGCGCGCCGAGCGCGCGGCCGAGATCATGCGCGCGCACGGCGCCGTCGACATCGAGCGGCGCGCGGAACAATGGCGCGAGCGCGGCTGGACCGGATTCGACGCCGATGCGCGGGAGTACACACCCGCCGATCTCGCGCGTGAGGAGGACCTCTATGGCGAGCGCGCCCGCGAGACGGGCCTTGCGAGCGGCGCTTCGACCGGCGGTCCGACCACGTCGGGGCCCGGCGCGTCGATTCCCGATCGCGCCACCGCCGGCTCGAATGACGACGAGGCGACGCCGCGCACGACCGGCGGCCGCGTCTATTGAAGCAAGCGAGCGACCGCGCCGACCGTCCACGCGGGACCGTCGGCGTCTATGACCGGCCGCATCCGCTGCGCACGCGCCGGGTGATCGTGCCGGTCGCGGTCGTCATCGTGGTCGCGCTCGCGTACGGGCTGTACTTCCTGCTGCGCTGAGATCGCCATTCGCGGCGACGGGGCCGCCCCAAGCCGCGAATTGCGCCCCTTGGGGGGCGGCGTAGCCGCGAAGCGGCAAGCGTGGGGGGATCACACTACGCGGCGACGGGCCGCCCCAAGCCGCGAATTGCGCCCCCTGGGGGGCAGCGTAGCCGCGAAGCGGCAAGCGTGGGGGGATCACACTACGCGGCGACAAGGCGCCCCAAGCCGCGAATTGCGCCCCCTGGGGGGCAGCGTAGCCGCGAAGCGGCAAGCGTGCGGGGATCACACTACGCGGCGCGGCGTTCCTTCGCCGCCGCGTCGAGCTTCGCATACGCATCGCGCAGCGCGGTGCGCAGGCCTTCCTCCACGACCGGGTGGTAGAACGGCAGCATCAGTACCTCGCCGATCGTGAGGTCGAGTTGTCGGGACCACGCGAGAAGGTGCGCGAGATGCTCGGCATCGGGGCCGATCATTTCGGCGCCGAGCAGAAGGCCAGTGCCGATTTCCGCATACACATGCAGGCGCCCGCGATTGCGCTGCATGACGCGCGCGCGGCCCTGATCGTCGAACGCCACGGCGCCGGTGACGAAGCCGCCCGCTGCGTTGCGCGCAGCGCGCAAGCCGCCGCCGACGATCGCGATCTGCGGATCGGTGAAGATGATCGCCAGCCCCGCGCGTCGCATGCCGGCACGGACGTCGGGAAAGCGCGCGGCATTCTCGCCGGCGATGCGTCCTTCGTCGGCCGCCTCGTGCAGAAGCGGCACGTCGGCGTTCGCGTCGCCGGCGATGAAGACCGGCGCGCCGCCGCACTGCAGCGTCTCGCGATCGAAGAGCGGCACGCCCTGCGCGTCGCGCGCGAGCGTCGTCTTCTCGAGGCCGAGGTCGTGCACGTTCGGCGTGCGCCCGGTCGCGGCGAGCAGGTAGTCGAACGCTTCGGTGCGCCATTCACCGTCGGGTCCGCGATGGCGAACGATCACCCGATCGCCGTCGCGCGCGACGTCCGCGTGCGCATCGGTGTCGAGATGGAACTCGGTACCGAAAATGCGGCGTGCCTCGGCGAGCAACTCGGGATCGGCGAGGTGCGCAATGCCGCCACCGCGGCCGAAGATCTTCACGCGTACGCCGAGCCGATGCAGCGCCTGGCCAAGCTCGAGGCCGATGACGCCGGGGCCGAACACGACGACGCTTTCCGGGAGATCCGTCCACTCGAAAATCGTCTCGTTGGTGACGACCCGGTCGCCGAGAGCCTTCCAGCTCGCCGGAAACGACGGCTTCGATCCGGTCGCGATCACGACGGCGCGCGCATCGATCGTGGTATCGCCCGCGACGACCATCGTGTCGCTGACGAAGCGCGCATGCGCTTCGATGCGGTCGTGCGCAGGAATGCCGGCGATCCCCTGCAGCACGAAGCCGACGAAGCGATCGCGCTCGGCGCGCACGCGCGCCATGACCGCCTTGCCGTCGACGATGACATCTCCGGGCAGTTGCAGCCCGAAGCCCGGGAAGCGCTCGACGCCATGCGCCGCTTCGGCCGGCGCGATCAGGAGCTTGCTCGGCATGCAGCCGACACGCGCGCACGTCGTGCCGTAAGGCCCGCCGTCGATCAGGAGCGCGCTGCGACCGGCCGCCTTCGCGGCACGGTAGGCCGACAAGCCTGCGGTGCCTGCGCCGATGATCGCCACATCCGTTTTCACCGTTCGCATTCCGATCCTTCGTTGGAAATGGGAAACGCGGGGACGCGGTTTCGTCGAACCGGTCCCCGCCGAGCTTACGCTCCGCTGCCTATGCTGCCTTGCGCAGGAACGCTTCGAGTTCGTTCGAGCCGCCAATCAGCCGGCCGTTGACGAACACCTGCGGCACCGTCTGCGCGCCCGCGATCGCACCGACCGCCTTCGTGCGGATCGTATGCGGCAACGGGACCTCGACGTAGTCGTAGCCGGCGTCGGCCAGGCGCTGCTTGGCCTTCGCGCAGAACGAGCACCCGTCGCGCGTCAGGATCGCGACCTGGTCGGGCTTTTTCGCGTTGGGGTTGACGTAGCGCAGCATCGTATCCGCGTCCGAAACCTTGAACGGATCGCCCGGCTCGTTCGGCTCGACGAACATCTTCTCGATCGTACCGTCGCGCACGAGCATCGAGTAGCGCCATGAGCGCTTGCCGAAGTTGAGGTCGCTCTTGTCGACGAGCATCCCCATCTTCTCGGTGAATTCGCCGTTGCCGTCGGGCACGAGCAGCACGTTGGCCGCCTCCTGGTCCTTCGCCCACTCGTTCATGACGAACGGGTCGTTGACCGAAATGCAGACGATCGTGTCGATGCCCTGAGCGGCAAATACCGGCGCAAGCTCGTTGTAGCGGGGCAGGTGGGTCGACGAGCAGGTTGGCGTGAACGCCCCCGGGAGCGAGAACACGACGACGTTCTTGCCGGCGAAGATGTCCGCGGTGGTGATTGTCGCCCAGTCGTCGTCGCGGCGGATGCGGAACGAGACGTCGGGAACGCGCTTGCCTTCGCGGCTGGGAGCAATGTGAGTCATGTCGAAACTCTCCTTCGTGGATTGCGTTGCGATATAGGGATATTGGGGTCGCGAGAGCAATAACGCAAATTTAATTATTGCATAGCAACAATAATGAAGGTCTATCGCCGCGAGCAACGCGGTGGCGGCGCCGCGGAGCCCGAAGAAGGAGGTACGAACCGTCGCGCGTCGCGACGCAGGCGAGGCTCAGGCCGCGTCGGCCTGGCGCCTTGGACCGTTGCGGATCGCGCGCATGCGGCCGAACGGGACCGGCCGCGCAATGCCGAAGCCCTGCGCGTAGTCGACGCCGATGGCGCGGAGCGCCTTCAGCGTGTCGCGATGCTCGACCGACTCGGCGATCGTCTTCTTGCCCATGATGTGGCCGATCCGGTGGATCGCCTCGACCATCGCGTAATTGACCGGATCGTGCAGCATGTCCTTCACGAAACTGCCGTCGATTTTCAGATAATCGACCGGAAGGTGCTTCAGGTAGGTGAACGACGACACGCCGACGCCGAAATCGTCGAGCGCGAACCGGCACCCGAGGCCGCGCAGCGTGGTCATGAACTCGGTCGCCTTCGAAAGCGAGGCCACCGCGGTCGTCTCGGTGATCTCGAAGCACACGCTCGAATGCGGCACCCCGTGGCTGACGAATTGCGCCTGCACGAAATCGAGGAACGCATCGTCGCCGATCGATGCCCCCGAGACATTGATCGCGAACACCGTCGCCTGCGCGGAGCCGGCCTCGAATTGGCGCGCGAGGATCGCGAATGCCGACGTGATGACCCACCGGTCGATCGCGGGCATCAGGTGATAGCGCTCGGCCGCCGGTATGAACGACGTCGGCGGCACGAGGTCGCCGTTGTCATCGCGCAGCCGCAGCAGCAGCTCGGTGTACGGCGACGAATCGGTGTCGTCGCGCGTCGCCCGCACCGGTTGCGCATGGAGCAGGAAGCGCTCGTCGGCAAGCGCTCCGTGGATCCGGTTGACCCATTCCATCTCGCCCTTGCGCAGCGTCACCTCGTCGCTCTCGGGGCTGTACACCTGAACGCGGTTGCGGCCCTTGTCCTTGGCCATGTAGCAGGCGGCGTCGGCCGCCGAGAGAACCCCGGCAAGCGTCTGCGGACCATCGGCGACGTTGACGACGCCGACGCTCGCGCCGATCTTGAACGAGCGCTGGTTCCATTGGAAATGAAAATCGCCGATTGCCGTGCGCAGCGAATCGGCGATTGCAGACGCGGGCGCCGGTGCGCAATGCTCGAGCAGCACGCCGAACTCGTCGCCGCCAAGGCGCGCCAGCGTGTCGCCTTCGCGAAGCCGCGGCCGCAGCAGTGCGCTCACCTGGCGCAGAAGCTCGTCGCCGGCCGCGTGGCCGCACGTGTCGTTCACGACCTTGAATTCGTCGAGGTCGACGTAGAGCACCGCGTGGTTGTTTGCCTCGTACTGGCTTTCGATCAGCGCGCTGGTGACGCGCCGCTCGAATTCGCGCCGGTTCAGAAGACCGGTCAGCGCGTCGTGGCTCGCGAGATGGGCCAGGCGCATCGCATACTGGCGTTCGCGGCTCATGTCGTGGAACACGAGCACGACGCCGCCGATGTTGCGCGCTTCGTCGAGGATCGGTGCCGCCGCATAGTCGATCGCGATCGGAATCTCGTGGCGACGGCGCAGCACGACGTTGCCTTCCGACTGGATCGTCGCGCCGTCACGGAACGCGCGCGCGACGGGATCGGGTACGTCGACGCCGGTCGCATCGTCCTGCACCGAGAATACGTTCGGCAGCGGCGCGCCATGCGCTTCGTCGTTGCGGTAGCCGGTCAGGCGCTCGGCGACCGGGTTCATGTATTCGACGTTGCCTGCCGTGTCGACGGTGATCACCGCATCGGCGATTGACGCGAGCGTCACCTGCGCGCGCTCCTTCTGCTCGAGCGTTTCGGCTTCCGCGCGCCGGCGGTCCGAAATGTCGGTGAGCGACCCGGCCATCCGCTCGGGCTTGCCGCGCGCGCCGAGCACCGCGCGGCCGCGCGTACGGAACCAGCGCCATGTGCCATCGGCCATCCGCAAGCGGAACTCGAGATCGAACGGATCGCCACTCGCAAGATGCTGGCGCAGGCGATGGCGGGCGAAGCGTCGATCATCGTGGTGGACGCGGCGCAGGAATGATGCCGCCGTCTCGCGCAGCGCGCCGGGCGGGTGGCCGAGGAGCTCCTCGAGACGAGGCGACAGGTAGAGGTCGCGCTGCGCGAGGCGCCAGTCGAAGATGCCGTCGTTGGTGCCGCTGATCGCATAGTCGTAACGCTGCTGGCTCGCGCGAAGCGCATCGTGGAACGCATCCTCCTTGCGGATCAGCCGCTGCGTGCGAACGGCCGCCGCGGCGACGAGCGCGATGGCGACGATCAGCGTGCCGACCATCAGGATCAGCTCAACGCGTCGCGACGCGTCGGCGAAGGTTGCGGCGAACGCGCGCTCGACGCCGGTCAGATCGCGGTCGAGCGCGCGGATTGCGACGAGCGACGGCGCAAGATCGACATTCCCGCCCCGTGCGCTCGTGACGGCCTCGTGCATCGCCTTCGCCTCTTCGTCGATGCGCGCGTGCAGTGCATCGGCTTGCGACCACAGCGCGACCGCCTGTGTCATGAAGCGCAGGAAGCGGAAGCGGCGATAAAGATCGATCATGCTGCCGATGTCGGCAGGATGGCTCCGCGCCGCCCGCAGGCTTCGCCGCACGAGCGTGAAATCAGGGAATGGCGTATCGAGCTCCGTGCGCGCCGCCCGCGCACCGGCGAGCACCTTCGACTCGTCGAGGTAGCGGTCGAAGTAATCCTCGTTGTGCGTTTGCGCGTACTGCTCGAGCGCTTCGACGGCCGCTTTCTGCGCGTTCGACCAGACGCTTTCCGCGCTGATGTACGCACGCACGCCGCGAATCACCGACAGGCTCGCCATGCCGAGCGCGAGCAGCACGATGACGATCGCGACGAAAGGCCAGATCAGGCGCATGACGCGAAAGCGTGCGGGCCGAGGATTTGTCGTCGTTGTGTTGTTCATCACAGGCCGGCGTGTACACGCGGCAAGCAGGGTGTCGCCACGGCATCCCGTCGAAGCAAGCCACAGGCCAATCGTTGCAGCGGGCCCGTGAATTGCTTGACCGGGCACGACGAGCAATCCACGGGGATTCCGATTTCGTCATGCAAGCGTTCACCGCACACGAACGAACGAGACCATCGCCTCCGCGAAGGAGCGGCCGATGACGCAATGCCGCATGTGCAGCCAGCGGATGACCCGTCCCGGCAGGCTTTGCCGCGAATGTGAACGCGAGCTGCAGCGCGCGAGGTACGCGGGCGTATCCCTCGCCGAGATCGAGCCGACGTTGGCCGCCGCGGAAGCGTCGCGCGTGGTCGCCAATGACTGGCTCGCCCGGCTCCGCACGCCGGGTTCCGCCATCGCCGTCGCGTTCGCGATCGGTGTTTCGGCCACCGTCGCGATGCACATCGCGGACAACTCGGAAGCGGCGGTGACGCACGGCTCGGTGATGCTCGACGCGCAGCAGATGTCGCATCTTCGGCAGGTGTCGATCGTCAGTGCGTCGGCTGCAGCCGACGAAGCCAGCCCGCAAGCAACGAGCGCCGTCGAGCCCGTTCGCATGAAGGCAGCAAAGTCGTCGACGCCGGGCGCGCGTGTCCGTGTCGCAGCCGCACCGCCGGCGATGGCGCAGGCCGAGACGGACGAAGAGCCGCATGCTTCGTCGCAGCAGTCCGCGGCACACGCGGCCGCCCCGGCGCTCGACGATTCGCATGTGTTGAACGAGGCGCTCGCCCGCTGCGGCGGCGAGCCGTTCCTCGCACGTCCTTCCTGCGAGCAGCAGGCACGCGCGCGCTATTGCGACAGCGCGGCGCCGCTGCCGCAATGCATCGTGGCCGCCCGCGATTACGGTCAGTAAAGGCTCTTGCCGTCGCGGTCTTGCGGCGGCTCGAGCCCCGATTACGCGGCGCTCACCCAGCCGTTGACGGTAAAGCGCGCGTCCGCAAAGGCGCGTGACGGTATGTCGACGCGCATCACCTCGTGCATCGTGCGCGCCCAGAAGAGCACGATGCGGTTGTGCAGCGGCTCGATCACGCTGAAGGTTTCGGCGCGCGCGAGCTTGCCGTTACGCAGTACGTCGTCATAGACGCGCAACTCGCCGCCGCGAAATCCCTTCGGTTGCCGATTGAAGTAGTAGACGTACGTCAGATGGCGCTTGCGCACCGCCTCGCCCGCGTCGGTGTGCACGCCGAAGAAGCTGCCGTCGATGCTTGCTGTCACCTGCGCTTCGATCGCACCGACCTGGATGGCCGGAAGGCGCAACGCGGCGATCGCCTGCGGCAGCGCGCCACGCACCCGCGACACGACCGGATGCACGAGATCCGGAGGTGGATTCAGCACCAGCGATTGCCGGTAGTCGGTGCGCCGGTCATGGGTTCCCGACGCGATGAACTGCGCTTCGCTCGCGAGCACGCGGGTCAGCAGCGCCTGCCACTCGGGCTCCGGAAGGAAGTCGTCGAGCACCACGACCGGGTGGCGGATGACGCGCGGAGCGGGCGCCGGGGCGCTGGATTGCATGTCAATGGTGCCGGGCCGCCCCAAACCGCTGACGCGCCCCCTCGGGGGGCAGCGGGTGGAGCGAGCGTGGGGGTCGTTTCATCCGTTGGCGGCGGGAGGTTGCGACAGTCGTACGATTCTATGCCAGCCGCTTGCCCGTGCCGGCGCAAGTCCCCATCTACCGGAGCGGTTATGCGCGGCGCTCGGCGCCCCGACGAAAGGTCCCATGCCCCCCATCACCACCGCGTTGATCGTCGCGAACGTCGGGATGTTCCTGCTGCAGAGCCTCGTGCCGCAGCTGATCGTCCCGTTGGCGCTGTGGCCGCTCGCGACGTCGGCGACGAGCATCGGCGCGTCGTTCGCCCCGTGGCAGCTCGTCACGTACGCGTTCTTGCACGGGAGCCTCCTGCATCTCGCCTTCAACATGTTCGCGCTCTACATGTTCGGCAGCGCGATCGAGCAGGTCTTCGGCACGCGCCGCTACCTGATCCTCTATTTCGTCTCCGTCCTGTCCGCGGCGATCACGCAGCTGATCGTCGCGATGTTGACGCACGCGATCTATCCGACGATCGGGGCGTCGGGCGGCGTGTTCGGCCTGTTGCTCGCTTACGCCATGTACTTTCCGCACAACCGTGTGATGCTGCTGTTCCCGCCGGTGCCGATGCCCGCCCGCGTGTTCGTCGTCGTCTACGGCGCGATCGAGCTCGTCCTCGGCGTGACCGGCTCGCAGGAAGGCGTCGCGCACTTCGCGCATCTCGGCGGAATGGCCGGTGCCTACCTGCTGTTGCGTTTTTGGCGCGGCGGCATACGTCGTCCGTCGCGTTGACACGCGCGAAGACAAGCGCGCAAAGTGTCGATCCGCTTGACAGTAGCGAGCGAGCGCGTTCGGACGTCGTGTGGATTTCCTTCGAGGCGTCCGAGCGCGCCGTGAATTGGCAGAAATCTTGCAGCATCGTTCGTCGTTGTCGGTTGCAGCAAAGACCGCGTCCGTCGGGTGACGGCTCGTTGCGACCGCCGCTGCGTCGCGCATGGAGGTGCGCATGAAATCGATCCTCGACCCTACGTTCCGCTATACATCCAGCGCCAACACCGATCTGCGCAAGACATTCGCGCGCATTCGTCGCGAAACGCGCCGCCAATCGCAGTCCACGAGCGTCCGTGACGAGGCGGACCCGGTCAAGAAGGTGACGCCGATCTTTCGCGGGCAGCGGCCCGCCGCCTGATCACGACCGCTTGTTGCAGTTGGCAATAGCGTCGTCTTCTTCGGCAAGATTTGCCGATCCGGGCGACGCGGTTGCATGGGTTTCGTGCGCCGTGCACGAGCCGCGCGCGCCCGTGCGCGAGCAGGCGCAATTCCCCGAACCTGCCATTGCGTGGTAAAACGGCGCGGCCGCCGCGTGGCGGCACCGCTCGGGGGAGCCTGGATGCATCACGATTGTCGCTGCACGATCCTGCCGCCGCCGCTTCTGCGCCGGATCGCGCGCAATGGCAACAGCCGCCAGCGCGACGCGGCGCTTGCCACGCTCGGCGTCGACCATGCGTTGCGGCTCGGCCGCGCGACCTACGCGCTGCTCGACGCCGGCACGCGGCGGGGCCTGTTCGGCCTCGCCGGCACCCAGAAGCAGCGCAGCATCTACGACGCGCACGGCAGCGAAACGCTCCCCGGGCGGCTGGTACGGCCGGAAGGTGCAGCGGCCGGTACCGACATCGAGGTGAACGAGGCGTACGACGGCTTGGGCGCGACCTACGATTTCTACGCCGACGTCTACGACCGTAACTCGATCGACGACGAGGGCATGCATCTCGACGCCAGCGTGCACGATGGCCGCCGCTACGACAACGCGTTCTGGAACGGCCGGCAGATGGTCTTCGGCGACGGTGACGGCGACCTCTTCAACCGCTTCACGATCTCGCTCGACGTGATCGCCCACGAGCTCACGCACGGCGTGACCGGCGACGAGGCGCGCCTCGTCTACCTCGGGCAGGCCGGCGCGCTCAACGAATCGGTCTCCGACGTGTTCGGCTCGCTCGTCAAGCAGTACGCGAAGCGACAGACGGCCGACAAGGCCGACTGGCTGATCGGCGAGGGACTTTTCACCGCGAAGGTGCACGGCGTGGCCCTGCGCTCGATGAAGGCGCCGGGCACCGCCTACGACGACCCGGTGCTGGGCCGCGACCCGCAGCCGTCGACCTTGGACGGCTACGTGCACACGTCGGCCGACGACGGCGGCGTCCATACGAACTCGGGCATTCCCAATCACGCGTTCTACCTCGCCGCCATCGCGCTCGGCGGCTACGCATGGGAGAAGGCGGGGCGCATCTGGTACGAGACGATCCGCGACCGCCGATTGAAGCCGACGGCGACATTCCGGCAGTTCGCACGGCTCACCGTGCAGAACGCCGCGCATTTCTTCGGCAACGCGGAGCGCACGGCCGTGGCGGCGGCGTGGGCCGAAGTGGGCGTCAAGGCGAGCTAGCGTTCCCCAATGCGCATCGATTTTCGCGCCGAGGGCGGGCTCGCCGCGTTTCCCGGGCTTGCCGCGCCGGTGACGATTCATTGCGACGCATTGCCCGCCGCGGAGAATGCGCACCTTCACGAGCTGGTGCGGCGCGCCGATTTCTTCGCGCTGCCCGCGCAACAGAGGGAATCGCCGATGCCGGACGCGCGCACCTACACGATCGCCGTCGACGACGGTGGACGCTGCAAAACCGTGACGGTGCGCGAGCCGATCGCCGATCCGGCGCTGCGCGACCTGGTCGACACGCTGCGCGACAAGGCGGCCGCCGCGCGGGCCAAGCGATGAGAGGCAGGGTTCTCGCGCTTGCGACGTTCGGTCTCGCCGCGTGCGCAGGCGCCCCGCCCGCTGCCCCCGGCCTCGACGGCAAGCCGCTCGGCGAATTCTTCGACGACCTGAAGCACGAGCTTCGCGCCGTTCACTGGCGCATCCGGAGCAACGGCGCCGCGTGCGGGACGGCCGAGCCGCGGGAGATCGACCTTCGCAATGCGCAGGTTTCGCTCGACCTCGAGCGCATCGGCACGGCGAGCGTCGACGGCCAGGTCAAGCTGGTCGCGGTGCCGCTCGCGGGCGTCGCGGCCGCACCGTTCGGGTCGGCGTCCGCGGGACGCAAATGGACGCAGGAGATGGTCCTGAAACTCGACGTCACGGGGCCGTCGCGGCTCTACGACGTCGGCGAGGCAGCGGGCGAGGGCGGCGCCGTCGCGCAGAGCGTGAACGCGGCGATCGACGGCTTCATGCGCTCGAGCGCCGACGAGCCGTGCGTGCGGCTCGCTGCATTGAAGCTCACGCTCGTCATCGACGTCGAGCGCGACGCCGGTGGCGGATTCAAGCTCGTCGTGCCCAGCGTGCAGGTCGGTGCCGATCAATCGCGGCGCGACGTCAATACGCTGACGCTCAGCTGGGACAAGGTCGTCTCGAACGCACTGCGTTAGCGGCGCGCGCGAGCCGTCGAAACCGGCTCGTGCTCCTACACGAAATCGAGTGCGGCGCCGATACGTTCCGCTGCACCGCGTCCCGATACTGCGGGCATGCGGGCGCCAATCGCGCGCCCGATCTGTGCGACGAACGCGATCATGCGCGACAAGTTGATGAATCGAACCACGCTCGATGTGCTACTGGTGGTCCTGCTGCTGGCGTGGGTTCTGCAGCCTCTACCCTTCTGATGGATTCAATGCGCGACGCGCAGCGTCGCCGCGACCGGATTGTGATCCGATGACGTGACGATCGTCGCGTGCGCCGCAACGGTCGCGAGATCGCGCACGTAGATATGGTCGAGCTCGTGGCCGAAGAAATGGCTGCGCGCATCCGGCGTGAAGCGCACCTCGGTCAGGCCGAGCCGTGCCGCAAGGTCGCGAACCGCCTGGGCGCGCGCGTCGGTCCACGTGTTCATGTCGCCGGCGACGATTACCGGACCGCGGTGGCGCGCGAGCGCGACGCCGATCGCCTGGAGCTGCTGGCGATAAGCGCCGAGCGACAGCGAGAAGTTGATCGCGTGGACGTTGACCACGGCGAGCGTCTGCTGCCGTCCTTCCAGCGGAAACCACGAGATGACGGCCGACTTCGGGATGCGCAGCAGCGGCTCGACGAAGCGCTGCGTGCAGTTGGCGACCGCCGGGACCCGCGAGGCGCTCATGACGCCGATGTCGGTGCCCGATTCGATGAACGAGCTCGCCATCACGAAGCGCAGGCCCTCCGCATGGATGATCTTCTCCAGCGCCGGGTCGAGCACCGTCTCCTGCAGCAGCACGAGGTCGCTGCGATCGCTGAAGCGGCGCAAATCGCGCTGCCAGCCTCTGTCCGACTGCTTGTGGATGTTCCAGGTGACGAGGCGAATCGCGCCGGGATCGAGTCCTTCGCGAGAAACGCTTCGCTTCGCGTCCAGCATCTGCTCGATCGCGTGCGGGCAGGCGAGCGTCTGGACCGCGACCGAGCCGTCGTCACGGACCAGCAGCGCCCGCGGCTTGGTCGTGATCGACACGCAGCTCGCGAGGACGAGCGCGCACGCGATGCAGGCGACCCGCACCGCGTAACGGCGAACGTGAAAACGGCGGCCGTTCAGCGCGCGGTCGCCGTGGTTCGTCATGCGAGGATCAGTCGCCGCTTCGCATCAGGCGCCCGAGCAGGTAACCAATTGCGGCGGCAATGCCGATCGCGACCATCGGACGCGCGGTCACCTGATCGGTCATTGCGTCGATGAGCGCGCTGTTACGGTCGCGCAACGTCGACGCCTTGTCCGCGGCCCAGTCGAGTCCGGCCTTCGCCGATTCGGCGGCGGAATCGACGCTGCGGCGCGCGGTATCCGTGACCTTGTCCATGCCGGACGACGCCGTTTGCGAGGCACGATCGAGGTAATCCTGGGCGCGATCGCTTGCGTCCTGGACGCGCGATTTGCCCGTTTCCAACTTCGCGGTGGTTTCTGCCATGATCTTCTCCGTATTCGCCGTCGCGGCCCATTGAGGATGCCCGCGCGCGACCGCCGGGGTTATCGGACGCGGCCGCGATTTCGCGTAAGCGGTCGACCGACACTCTGTCCAGCCGACGCAGCCTGCTCGATGCGGTCGCGCACCGTCGACGTTGCGGGCAGGCGATCGCGCATCGCCGTCTCTCGTTGGCTGCGGCAAGCAGCGAGCGTCGAACTTCGGCCATGCGCGTCATTCCAATCCGCATGGCCGATGAAATCGTCGTCGGGATGTACGCTTCGCGCGCGGATGCCGAGGCCGCGCGCGCTCGTCTTATCGCCGAGGGCGTGCGCAAGGATCGCATTCATGTCGAGGTGGGCGCAGCGTCCGGCGAAGTGCCGATGTCGCCCGGGGATCGATTCGCGATGCGCGAAGTGGACGAGCCCGAGGAGCACGGCGCGTCGGGCTTCATCTCGAGGATGTTCAGCGGCGCGCTGATCGACGACGCGAACGTCGAGAAATACACGCAGGGACTGCGCAATGGCCGCTCGATCGTCACCGTCTACGTCGAGTCCGACGAGAAGCGGCGCATTGCGTCGGCGATTCTCGAGCGCAGCGCGCCGCGCGTCTACTCGCTCCCCAATGCGCCAACCGCGTGGAACGAGGCGAGCGCGAACGATCCCGCGAGCATTGGCGGCGTCGACGATGATCCTGCACGTCCCGAAGGCTTGCTCACCGATGCCGAGGGGCTGCCGGCCGATGCCGATGAGGCGGGCCTCGAGAACGCACCAAAGGCACGGCGCAACGGCTGACGTCGACGCCTTTTCAAGCGCCCTGCCGGACGAGTATCCTCATGACGAGCGCCGCTCCCCGCGACGCGAGCCCTGAACGAGAGGACGCGCCATGCCGCTGCGCTCACTGCGCTCGATCATTGCCGGTCATCCGCCGATCGAAGCGCCCTCGATCACGACGGTCGTCGAAGCCGCGCGCGTGATGAAGCGCGAGAACGTCGGCGCGATGCTCGTCGTCGACCACGGCCGGCTGATCGGCATCTTCACCGAGCGCGACGCGCTGTTTCGCCTGCTTGCCGAGGGACGCGATCCGCATGCGACGCGCCTCGCCGACGTGATGACGCCGCGGCCGCAGACGATCCACCCCGACGAGCCGTTCCTGCGCGCGCTGCGGATGATGCACGAGGGCAAGTTCCGCCATTTGCCGGTCGTCGAGTTCGACCGCCCGCTTGGCGTCGTATCGGTGCGCGACGCGCTCGACGAGGACCTCTACGAATTGCGCATCGATCTCGAGCAGCGCGAGACGATGGGCGAATAGCCGCCTGTCCCACCAATCACGAGGAGACGCGATGGCCGCGCACACCTACAAGCTGATCGAACTCGTCGGCACGTCGCCGACCAGCACCGACGAAGCGATCCGCAACGCGATCCAGAAGGCGTCGGTCACCATCAAGCACATCGACTGGTACCAGGTGATCGAATCGCGCGGCCACGTCGAGAACGGCCGGGTCGCGCACTACCAGGTGTCGCTGAAAGTGGGCTTTCGCATCGAGGACTGACGCCCGCGGCATCGTTATCGGGAGAACGCGTCACCTTTTACACCATCAGCTTGCGCAGCGTGTCGGGGTTGCTGATGATCGACTTGCGCCGCTCGACCGGCGCGTCGTAGAGCCCCGCCGGCGGGTTCGTCTCGAGCCGCGCCCGCAGGCCGTCGGCGCAGCGCGCGTCGAACGCGATCTCGACTCGATCGCCGCCGCTCGCGCCGGCGCTGAAGCAGGTACTGCCGAGCTTCGCATTCAGCGGGCGCAGGATGTCGCGGACGATCGCCTCGTTGCCGGTTCCCGGCGCCATTTCGACGTCGTACGTTCGCGGATTCGCGGACGGCTCGGCGTTGACGTCGATGACCGACGGCAGTCCCGTCAATTCGTGCACGAACAGCGCCTGCGTCGCCTCGTCGGGCAAGCCGCCGACGATCAGCGACACCTTGCGACCGCGTACCGGCACGTGCGTCAGGAAGAAGTCGCGGCTGAACTGGTCGGCGACGCTCGTGCCGATCGCGCGCAGGGCCGCTTCCTCGCTCGGGTAGCTGCCCGATGCCTTCGGCAGCGTCGTATTGAAGTAGATTTCCTCGCCGGTCGCGCGATCGGTGCACTTGACCGTCCACGACGCGAGCGCGTACTTGGTGATCGTCAA
>JAICLP010000244.1 GCA_025925475.1 Burkholderiales bacterium
CCTGTTCGTCGGTCAGGCGCCGCTGAACGAAAGCGGCATGCAGCATCATCCGCTGACGCCGATGACCGACGCCAACCTCGTCCGCGTGCTGCAGGCGCAATGCAGGCGCAAGGTTGGTCTCGTCGACCATCGCGTCGTCGCACGGGGTCGCGACGCGATCCGTGCGCGCTTCGACGAATTGCGCGAGCAGGACGTCGGCATCGCGATCGTCGATGCCATCTCGAACGACGATCTGATCCGCCTGGGTCCCGCGCTCGCGAACCTGCCGCTCGTCACCGCCGGTTCCGGTGTCGCGATCGCATTGCCGGCGAACTTCGGCCTCGCGCCGTCGAGCGCCGCGAGCACATTGCCGGACGCTTCGGGCGCGAAGGCGGTGATCGCGGGCAGCTGCTCGCAGGCGACGAACCGCCAGGTCCGCGCGTTCATCGAGGCGGGCGGGGCCGCTTTCGCCATCGATCCGCTGGAAGTCGCGGAAGGGATCGACGTGCCGGCGCGCGCACTCGCGTGGGCGGCGTCGCGGCTCGCGAACGGTCCGCTGCTCGTCTATTCGAGCGCCGATCCTGCGCGCGTTGCCGCCGTGCAGCGGCAACTGGGCGCGCAACGCGCCGGTGCATTGGTCGAGACGGCGCTCGCCGCGATTGCGCGGGGCTTCGTCGACCTCGGCGTGCGTCAGCTCGTCGTCGCGGGCGGCGAGACGGCCGGCGCGTGCGTGCAGGCGCTCGACGTCAGGCGGATGAGAATCGGCCCGCAGATCGATCCCGGCGTCCCATGGTGTCACGCGCGAACCGAGAGCGGCATCGCGCTGCACCTCGCGCTCAAGTCGGGCAACTTCGGCGCCGACGATTTCTTCGCCAAGGCGTTCGCGATGCTCGTATGAACGAGGCACGCGCCCGCGACGAAATCTGCCGCGTCGGACGCAGCCTGTTCGAGCGCGGCTACGTGCATGCGACAGCGGGCAACATCAGCGTGCGCGTCGACGACGCGGACGGTGGCGGCTACCTGATCACGCCGACCGACGCCTGCCTCGGCTTTCTCGATCCCGCGCGGCTTGCACGCATCGACACCGATGGACGGCAGGTCGCGGGTGACGGCGCGAGCAAGACCATTGCGCTTCATATGCGGATCTACGCCGCTGCACGCCGCTTCGACGCGGCGACGTCGTGCGTCATCCACACGCACAGCACGCACTGCGTCGCGCTGACGCTCGCATCGAACGGGGCCGAGCTGCTGCCGCCGATCACGCCGTATTTCGTGATGAAGGTCGGGCACGTCCCGATCATTGCCTACTACCGGCCGGGTGCGTCGGCGGCTGCCGATGCCGTTTCGCAGGCGATTGCGCGCTACGGCGAAGCCGGCACGCCGATCCGATCGGTGATGCTCGAGCGCCTCGGGCCGAACGTCTGGCACGACACGCCGTCCGCCGCGATGGCGGTGCTCGAGGAGCTCGAGGAGACGGCGCGGCTTGCATGCATCGTCCGCGAGCGGCCGCGTGCGCTCACCGAGGCGCAGATCGACGAATTGCGCACGACATTCGGCGCTCGCTGGTGACGCGATGAGGACGATTCGCTGGGGCATGATCGGCTGCGGCGACGTAGCCGAAGTGAAAAGCGGCCCCGCCTTCTACCGGGCGCGCGATTCGACGCTCGTTGCCGTGATGCGGCGCGATCGCGCGCGGGCCGCCGACTTCGCGCGCCGGCACGGCGTCCCGCGCTTTCACGATGACGCCGACGCGATCATCGGCGCCGACGACATCGATGCGGTCTACATTGCGACGCTGACCGACTCGCACCATGACTACACGCTGCGCTGCGCCGCGGCGGGGAAGGCCATCTACGTCGAGAAGCCGATGGCGCTCGAGCTTTCGCAATGCGTCGAGATGGTCGACGCCTGCAGGACGAGCGGTGTGCCGCTGTGGGTCGCGTACTACCGGCGCGCATTGCCGCGGTTCGTCGCGGCGCGCGACCTGATTGCCGATGGCATCATCGGCGACGTGCGGATGGTCGCGCTGCGCCAGCTGCAACCAGGGCCGGCGCCCGGCGATCTGCGTGATCATGCGTTGGCCTGGCGCGACGACGGCGCGCGTGGTGGTGGACTGTTTTTCGACGGCGTTGGGCACACGCTCGACATCCTCGACTTTCTGCTCGGACCGGTCGCCGACGTGCATGCGTTCGCCGACAACCAGGCGCGCGCTTACGCGATGGAGGACGTCGTCGTGGCCGGCTTCAGGTTCGCGTCGGGCGTCTACGGCAGCGGTACCTGGTGCTACGCGAGCGGCGTCGACGAGGAATACGTCGACGTGATCGGGTCGCGCGGCACGATCCGCTTTTCGGTGACGCGCGCGGTCCCGATCCGCATCGTTACGCCGACGGGAACGACGGAAATGCCCATCGCAGATCCTCCGCACGTCCAGCAGCCGCTGATCCAGTCGATCGTCGACGAGCTGAATGGCGACGGCCATTGCCCGAGCAGTGGTGACAGCGCGCTTCGCACCGCGCGCGTACTCGATGCGATCGTGCGCGGCTTTCGCGGGCTTCGGAAGGACCCCAAGCGATCGTCGAGCGACGGCCACAGGCGTCGCGCCCGCCCGCGGACCTCATGACGAATCCACTTCCGCACGCGTTCGCGCATCGCTGCCCGTGCACGACCGGCCGCCGGTGACGCTTCGGGCGGTGTTCGTCGACGCCAATCCGGCGCTCGCCGCGGTGGCCGACGAGCTTCTGCGCATCGACGGCATGGCGTTCGCGATCAATCGCGACCCGGACGTGCGGCCCGACGCGCTTCCGGGGTTGCTCGCCGGGGCCGAAATCGCGCTGATCGATCACACGCAGCTGCCGACGGCGATCGCGCGCCGCTGCACGAACCTGCGTCACGTCGTGTTCCTCGGGACCGGCCCGCGCAGCTACATGATTCCCGAGGAGCTGCGCGCGGTCGGCGTCAGCGTGCATACGGTGAAGGGGTATGGTGACACCGCCGTCGCCGAGTGCGCGGTCGCGCTGATGCTCGCCGGCGCGCGCGACCTTGCGCGGATGGACCGTGAGATGCGCGCGGGCCATTGGCGGCGCAGCGACGGCATCCAGCTCGGCGGCCGCACGCTCGGCCTCGTCGGCTTCGGCTCGATCGCAGGCGAGGTCGCGCGCTTGGCGCGCGGAATCGGCATGAACGTCGTCGCCTGGAACCGCAGCCCGAAGACGCACGAAGGCGTCGCGTTCGTTGCGCTCGAGCGGCTGCTCGCGCAAAGCGACGTCGTGTCGATGCACCTGCTGCTGACCGACGAAACGCGCCGCTTCCTGTCGCGCGAGCGCATCGCGTCGATGCGGCCGGGCGCGATCCTCGTGAACACCGCGCGCGGCGCACTCGTCGACGAGCAGGCGATGATCGACGCGCTTGCCACGGGACATCTGCGCCATGCGGGCCTCGACGTGTACGCGGTCGAGCCGCTGCCCACCGGCCATCCGTTGACGACGCTGCCGAACGTGACGCTGTCCGCGCATTCGGCGTTTCGCACGCCGGAGGCCAATCGCAACCTGATCGGCGCCGCGCTCGAGCATTGCCGCCGCATTCTCGCGCAGGCCCGGGGCGCCTGACCACGCGCGCGCCACGTGCACGGCTGTCGACGCGTCCCCGCTCGCTCGCGTAGGATCGCGTCTGGCAGACCGTTACGATCACCGCGTGTTCCGGGGGAGCAGGTGCGAATTCTGACGAGCAAGCGCGGCCGCGATTATCTCGGCGGCATCCTGATGATCGCCCTTGGGCTGGGCGCCGCATTGCAGGGGAGCTCGTATCACATCGGGTCGCTCTCCCGGATGGGCCCGGGCTTCTTCCCCGTCGCGCTCGGTGCGATTCTCGCGCTGGCGGGACTCGCGATCGCGATCACCGCGCGCTTCGAGCAGGAGGTCGTCGACGAGAAGCCGCTGCCGCCGGAGTGGCGCGCGTGGTTCTTCATCTGCGCGGCGATCGTCGCTTTCGTCGTGCTGGGCAAATATGGCGGGCTTCTGCCCGCGACGTTCGCGATCGTCTTCGTCTCGGCGCTCGGCGACCGTGAGAACACGCTGGCGGCGGCCGCGATCCTCGCGCTCGCCTGCGTCATCGTCGCGCTCGTCGTCTTCTACTGGGGTCTGCAGTTGCAGTTTCCACTTTTCCAGTGGGGCTAGGATGGTGATTGATCCCCCCACGCTCACTGCGTTCGCTGCCCCCCGTGGGGGCGCGTCAGCCCCTTGGGGCGGCCCTGCGGGGCTGATGGTGATCCCCCCGCGCTCACTACCGATCTCGAGCCTGGCTTAATTTCGATGCATCAGGCGCTCGTCGATCTCTGGTACGGCTTCGGTGTCGCACTCGAGCCGCACAACCTCATGTGGTCGTTCTTCGGCGTGCTCGTCGGCAACCTGATTGGCGTCCTGCCCGGCATGGGCGCGCTGTCGGCGATCTCGATCCTGTTGCCGCTCACGTACACGATGCACGCGGTGCCCGCGTTCCTGATGCTCGCCGGCATCTTCTACGGCTCGATGTACGGCGGCGCGATCGGCGCGATCCTGCTGAACCTGCCTTCGCATCCACCGCACGCGGTGACCTGCCTCGACGGCTATCCGATGACGCGCCAGGGGAAGGGCGGGACCGCGCTCGGCATCACGATGATCGCGTCGTTCTTCGCGGCGTCGTTCGGCATCATCGTGATGATCTTCGCCTCGCCGCTGCTCGTCGCGGCGGCGTTGAAGTTCGGGCCCTCCGAGATCTTCTCGATCATGCTGCTCGGGCTGATCGCCGGCGGCACGATGGCGCGCGGCTCGCCGATCAAGGGCGTCGCGATGACCGTGTTCGGGCTGCTGGTCGGCGTCGTCGGCACCGACGTCAACAGCGGCGTGATCCGCTTCGCGTTCGGCTTTCCGGAGCTGTCCGACCGCGTCGAACTCGTCGCGCTTGCACTCGGGCTCTTCGGCGTCGCAGACTTCCTGCGCAGCGTGAATCGGATCCACTTCATCGGCACCGAGACGAAGGTGCGTCTGCGCGACATGCGGCCGAGCCGGAAGGAGTTGAAGCAATCGTTCCTGCCTATACTGCGCGGCACGCTCGTCGGGACGCTGTTCGGCGCGATGCCGGGAACAGGTCCAACGATCACCACCTTCATCGCCTACGCGCTCGAGCGGCGCGTGTCGAAGACGCCCGAGCGCTTCGGCCACGGGGCGCTCGAAGGCGTCGCGAGCCCCGAGGCGGCGTCGCATTCGAAGAC
>JAICLP010000368.1 GCA_025925475.1 Burkholderiales bacterium
ACGCTGCCCGATCTCGCGCACGAGGCGACGCGCGCCGAATCGCTCGATCGCCTGTGCGCCGAGCTCGACGTGCAGATCGGATTGACCGTGCAGATGCCCGAACCGGCGTCGATTCCCGGCACGCGGCTTCGGGGGGTTGCCGAAGCCGCCGGCTTTCGTCTTTCACCGGCGGGCCGCTTCGAGTTCGTCAACGAGGACACCGGCGGCGTGCTTTATACGCTGCAAAACCTGCGGCCCGACGCGTTCAGTGCCGAAATGCTCCGGCTCACCGCAACGAACGGCGTCGTGTTCCTGCTCGACGTCGCGCGCTTGTCGGACCCCGTCCGTACGTTCGACCAGATGAAGATCGCCGCAAAACGGATGGCGACCACGCTCGGTGCCGAGCTCGTCGACGACAATCGCCGGCCGCTCGACGATGCGGCGCTCGCGACGATTCGCGACCAGATCAAGAGCGCGGCCGACGCGCTCCGCGCGGTGCACATCGAGCCGGGCAGCCAACGCGCGCTGGCGCTCTTCAGCGCGTAGCCTCCCGCCGCGAGTGGCATCGCCGAAGCGATCCTCCGCGCCACCGTCGAGCGCCGTGGCGCGCGCGGCGGAGCTGCGCGAGAAAATCGCCGGGCACAACCACGACTACTACGTGCTCGATCGGCCGACGATCAGCGATGCCGAATACGACGCCCTGTTTCGCGAGCTTTCGTCGCTCGAGGCCGAATATCCTTCGCTCGTCACGCCCGATTCGCCGACACAGCGCGTCGGTGGCGCGCCGCAAAGCGAGTTCGCGCCGGTGCACCATGCGGTGCGCATGCTGTCGATTCGCACCGAGACCGATACGACGCCTGCCGGCGCGGTCGAGTTCGATGCGCGCATCCGTCGCGATCTCGGCCTCGCGCCGGACGCGCCGCCGGTGCAGTACATGGCGGAGCTCAAGTTCGACGGCCTCGCGATCAACCTGCGCTATGAGCAGGGACGTCTGACCATTGCGGCGACGCGCGGCGACGGCGAAGTCGGCGAGGACGTGACGCGCAACATCCTGACGATTCGAGCGATCCCGCACACGCTGAAGACCAAGCGTCCGCCGGAGATTCTCGACGTGCGCGGCGAGGTCTACATGACGCGCGCCGACTTCGCCGCATTGAATGCGCGGCAGCGCGACGCGGGCCTTCGCCTTTACATCAACCCGCGCAACACGGCAGCCGGCGCGGTGCGCCAGCTCGACCCGGCGATGACCGCGGCGAGGCCGCTGACGTTTTTCGCGTACGGCATCGGCGAGGTACGCGGCTTCGACCTGCCGCCGACGCACGGCGAATTGCTCGACACGCTCGCTCGCTTCGGCCTGCCTGTCGACGATCATCGTCGCGTCGTTCGCGGCGCGGACGCACTCGTCGCGTTCTACGAGCACGTGACGGCGATTCGCGACGAGCTGCCGTTCGACATCGACGGCGTCGTCTACAAGGTCGACAGCCTCGCGCTGCAGCGCGAGCTCGGCTTCGTGACGCGCGAGCCGCGCTGGGCGGTCGCGCACAAGTTTCCCGCGGAGGAGCAGGCGACGCGATTGCTGGACATTGCCGTCCAGGTCGGACGCACCGGCGCGATCACACCGATTGCGCGCCTCGATCCCGTGTTCGTCGGCGGCGTCACGGTGACGAACGCGACGCTGCACAACGAGGACGAGGTGCGGCGCAAGGACGTGCGGATCGGCGATACCGTGGTCGTGCGTCGTGCCGGTGACGTGATTCCCGAAGTGGTCCGCGTTCTCGTCGATCGGCGTCCGTCGGATGCGCGCGAGTTCGTGATGCCGACGCGCTGTCCCGAATGCGGCTCGGCCGTCCTGCGCCTGCCCGACGAAGCGATCGCACGCTGCACCGGCGGCCTCGTCTGCCCGGCGCAACGCAAGCAGGCGCTGCGCCATTTCGCGAGCCGCCATGCGATGGACATCGAGGGACTCGGCGAGAAGCTGATCGACCAGCTCGTCGACACCGGCCGCGTCAAGACGCCCGCCGATCTCTATGCGCTGCGGGCAGGCGAGCTGGCCGAGCTCGAACGGATGGCCGACAAGAGCGCGCAGAACGTGGTCGCAGCCATCGACCAGAGCCGCCAGACGACGCTTGCGCGCTTCATCTATGCGCTCGGCATTCGCCACGTCGGCGAAGCGACGGCGCGCGATCTCGCCGCGCATTTCGGCGCGCTCGACCCGATCCTCACCGCGAGCGAGGAAGCTTTGCTCGAGGTGCGCGACGTGGGGCCGGTGCTCGCCGAGTCGATTCGCGATTTCCTCGCGGAGCCGCACAATCGCGGTGTGATCGGGGCGTTGCGCAAGGCCGGCGTGCGCTTTCCGGAAGGGCCGCCGCAGCGCGCCGCGAACGGTCCGCTGATCGGCAAGACGTTCGTGCTGACCGGCACGCTGCCGAAGCTTTCACGCGACGAAGCAAAGGCGCTGCTCGAAGCGGCCGGCGCGACGGTGGCCGGCGGCGTCTCGAAGAAAACCGATTACGTCGTCGCCGGGGCGGACGCGGGCGGCAAGCTCGCGAAGGCGCAGTCGCTCGGCATCGCCATTCTCGACGAGGCGCAGATGCGCGCCCTGGTCGAACCACCAGCGAGTTCTCCATCATGAAGAAAATCACGAAGGCCGTATTCCCCGTCGCCGGTCTTGGCACGCGCTTCCTCCCGGTCACCAAGGCGAGTCCGAAGGAGATGCTGCCGGTCGTCGACAAGCCGCTCATTCAATATGCGGTCGAAGAGGCGGCCGCAGCGGGCATCACCGACATGATCTTCATCACCGGCCGCAACAAGCGGGCGATCGAGGATCATTTCGACAAGGCCTACGAGCTCGAGACGGAGCTCGCGCTGCGGCACAAGGACGCGTTGCTCGAGCAGGTGCAGGCGGCGACGCCGCCCGGCATCAACTGCGTCTACATCCGCCAGGCCGAAGCGCTCGGCCTCGGCCACGCGGTGCT
>JAICLP010000066.1 GCA_025925475.1 Burkholderiales bacterium
CGAGCGCTTCCTGCCGGCGATCGCGCTGATCAAGCAATGGCTCGACGTGATCGAGGTCGACGCGGGCGTCGACTACCGGCTGCGCGCGCTCGAGCACGTCGAGGCGTTTCACGTACCCGCGGGTCACGGCGCCGATGCGGCGATGGCGGGCGCCTGGGAGGCGATGCGCAGCGGCCCCGAGGAGTCGACGCACCTGACGATCGAAGGCCGGACGCTCACCGCGCGCGAGCGGGCGGGCAGCATGATCTGGTTCGAGTTCAAGGCGCTCTGCGACGGGCCGCGATCGCAGCGCGACTACCTCGAGCTCGCGCGCCGCTTCTCGGTGCTCTTCCTGTCCGGCGTTCCGCGGATGAGCGCCGACGACGGCGATCGCGCGCGGCGCTTCACCTGGCTCGTCGACATCCTGTACGATCATCGCGTGAAGCTCGTCGCATCCGCGGACGCGCCCCCCGACCAGTTGTATACCGATGGGCCGAACGCCCGCGACTTCTCGCGCACGGTGAGCCGCCTCGCCGAAATGCGCACGCGCGATTACATGGCGCTGCCCCACGTCGTCGACGGCGCGGATACGGAAGCCGCCCGACCCTAGCGCACAACTTACTCTACCCGTCCGAAGGAGACTCCGGTGCAGACATTCAAGGCGTACCGCACATTCGAGCAGGACAAGGTCGTATCGAGCCGCTTCGTCGACATGGCGCTCGACGAGCTCGACCCCGGCGAGGTCGTGATCCGCACCAAGTACTCGACGATCAACTACAAGGATGCGCTGTCGTACAACGGCAGCGGCAAGATCATGCGCAAGTTCCCGACGGTCGCCGGCATCGACCTTGCGGGCACCGTCGATTCGAGCAGCGATGCGCGCTTCAAGCGCGGCGACAAGGTGATCGTCACGGGTTACGACCTGGGGGTCTCGCACGACGGCGGCTACGCCGAGTACGCGCGCGTGCCGGCCGACTGGGTCGTGCGCCGGCCGGAAAGCATGACCGCGTTCGACGCGATGACACTCGGCACCGCGGGCTACACGGCGGCGCTCGCGATCCACCTGATGCTGCACAGCGGACTTGTCCCCGATGCGGGGCCCGTCGCCGTCACCGGCGCCACCGGTGGCGTTGGCTCGGTCGCCATCGACATCCTGTCGAAGCTCGGCTATCACGTCGTCGCGATCACCGGCAAGGCGCGCGAGGCCGATTATCTGCGCGACATCGGCGCATCCGAAGTGATGCTGCGCTCGTCGCTCGATTTCTCGAAGATCCGGCCGCTCGAAAAGTCGACGTGGGCGGGCGCGATCGACAATCTCGGCGGCCACATGCTCGCATGGCTGCTCGCCACGTCGAAGGTCGCGGGAACGGTCGCGGCGGTCGGTCTCGCTGCCGACATGAAGCTCGAGACGAGTGTCGCGCCGTTCATCCTGCGCGGCGTGCAGCTGCTCGGCACCGACAGCGCGAACACGCCCATGGCGCTGCGCCAGGCGCTGTGGAACAAGCTCGCGATCGAATGGCGGCCCGATCGCGTGCACGACAAGGTGTCGACGATCGACTTCGACGAGCTGCCCATGCATTTCGACGCGTATCTGAAGGGGATGGCGCGCGGGCGCACGGTGGTGCGGGTGGGAGCGGATACGCATCCGTAACAGCGATCAGCGATCAGGAGTCAGGGATCAGAGCGAGAACATGAAAGCGTACGAGCAATTCCACAGCCGCTCGCTGCAGGACCGCGACGCCTTCTGGCGCGACGAGGCGCGCCTTATCGACTGGCATGCGCCGTTCGACGCGGTGCTCGACTATTCGCGTCCGCCGTTCGCGAAGTGGTTCGTCGGCGGGCGCACCAACCTCTGCCACAACGCGGTCGACCGGCACGTGCCCGCGCGCGGCGAGCAGCCGGCGCTGATTTACATCTCGACCGAAACGAACCAGTCGAAGACGTACTCGTACGCCGCGTTGTTCGACGAGGTCAACGCGGTTGCGGCGCTGCTGAAGGCGCAGGGTGTCGCGCGCGGCGATCGGGTGCTGATCTACATGCCGATGATCGCCGAAGCGGTGTTCGCGATGCTGGCGTGTACGCGACTCGGCGCGATTCATTCGGTCGTGTTCGGAGGTTTCGCGGCGGCGAGCCTTGCGACGCGCATCGACGACGCACGTCCGAGGCTCCTCGTCACGGCCGACGCGGGCATGCGCGCGCACAAGGCGATTCCGTACAAGCCGCTCGTCGACGAGGCGCTGCGCATTGCGCGGCATCCGCCCGAGAAGGTGATCGTCGTCGACCGCGGCATCGATCGCGGCTTTGCACGCACTGCCGGACGCGATCTCGATTACGCCGAGTTGCGCAACGCCCACGACGGTGCGCGCGTGCCGTGCGAATGGCTCGAATCGTCGGAGCCGTCGTACATCCTGTTCACGTCGGGCACGACCGGCCAGCCGAAAGGGGTGCAGCGCGACACCGGCGGCCATGCGGTCGCGCTCGCGTCGTCGATGCGCCGCATCTTCTGCCTCGAGCCGGGCGAGACGATGTTCACGACGAGCGACATCGGCTGGGTCGTCGGCCACTCGTACATCGTCTACGGGCCGCTCATCAACGGGTCGCCCTCGGTCATGTATGAAGGATTGCCGATCCAGCCCGATCCCGGCATCTGGTGGAAGATCGTCGAGGAGAACCGCGTCAAGACGATGTTCAGCTCGCCGACGGCGACGCGCGTCCTGAAGAAGCACGACCCGGCGTACATCCGCAAGCACGATCTCGGGTCGCTCGAGTATCTGTTCCTCGCCGGCGAGCCGCTCGACGAGCCGACCGCGCGCTGGGCGAGCGACGCGCTCGGCGTCGCGATCGTCGACAACTACTGGCAGACCGAATCGGGCTGGCCGATCCTCGCGGCGCAACTCGGCGTCGAAGACACGCCGCGCAAGCTCGGCTCCCCGTCGTTTCCGGTGTACGGCTACGACGTGACGCTCGTCGATGCGCTGACCGGCCGCGATGTCGGCACGAACGAGAAGGGCGTGATCGCGATCGAGCCGCCGCTCCCGCCCGGCTGCATGACGACCGTGTGGGGCAACGACGAGCGCTTCGTCTCGACGTATTTCTCGACGATCCCGGGCCGCCAGCTCTATTCGACGTTCGACTGGGCGACGCGCGACGACGACGGCTACTACTTCGTGCTCGGGCGCACCGACGACGTGATCAACGTCGCGGGACACCGGATCGGCACGCGCGAAATCGAGGAAGCCGTGCAGGCGCATAGCGGCATCGCCGAAGTGGCGGTCGTCGGCGTCCGCGACGAGGTCAAGGGGCAGGTGCCGATCGCGTTCGCCGTGGCGAAGGATGCGAGCCGCGTGGCCGACGACGCCGGGCGCGATGCGATGGCGCGCGAGGTGCAGCAGACGGTCGACCGCGAACTCGGCGCGATCGCCCGTCCTGCGCGCGTGCACTTCGTGACGCTGCTGCCGAAGACGCGCTCGGGCAAGCTCCTGCGCCGCTCGATCCAGGCGCTTGCCGAAGCGCGCGATCCCGGCGATCTCACGACGATCGAGGATCCGGCCGCGCTCGAGCAGATTCGAAAGGCACTCGCATCGACGTAGCCGCAGGACCAAGCGCTTGAATGCGATAATGTCGGTTTGTCCGCAACCGACCGCATGCCCGAGTCTTCCGTAGTCCGCGCGCACGCACCGCTTGCCGAAGTGCTGCGCGGGCACGCCGTCGAAAGCATTCACTTCGGCGCCGTTGCCGTCGTCGACCGCAACGGAAAGGTGCTGAAGGCGGCGGGCGACCCGTACACGCCCACCTTCACTCGAAGCGCGCTGAAGCCGCTGCAGGCGCTTCCGTTCACCGCTGCCGGCGGCGTCGAGCGTTTCGGTTTTTCGCAAGCCCAGGTTGCGCTGATGTGCGCGAGCCATTCGGGCGAGCCGCGGCACGTCGAGGCGGTCGCCGACATGCTCGCGCGCTGCGGCCGTTCGGCGAGCGACCTGCAATGCGGCAGCCACGCGCCCGGCTTCTACGAGGCGCGCGGCGAGGTGCCGCCGCCGCCGCCGTATTCGACGCTTGCGCACAACTGCTCGGGCAAGCACAGCGGCATGCTCGCCTATTGCGTGCAGCACGGCCTTGCGGTCGGCGACTACCTCGCGTTCGACCACCCGCTGCAAGCCGCGATACGCCGGGCGGTATCGACGTTCACCGGCGTGGCCGAGGAGCGGCTCGTCGCGGGCATCGACGGCTGCTCGGCCCCCAACTATGCGGTTCCGCTTGCGTCGCTCGCGACGGCGTTTGCCCGGCTGGCCACGACCGACGTCGACGCCGAATACGGGTTGGCGCCGCGGACGCTGGCCGATGCGATGATCGCGCACCCCGAGATGGTCTCCGGCGCGTTCCGCAGCGACCTCGCCTTGATGCAGGCGGGCCGCGGCGACTGGGTGACGAAGATCGGCGCCGAGGGCGTGCAGGCGATCGGCATTCGCAGCCAGGGACTCGGCATCGCGATCAAGGTGGCCGACGGCCAGAAGCGCGGCCTCTACCCGGCAATCGTTGCCGTGCTGGACCAACTGGGCGTCGCCGACGGGAAGGCGCGGGCCCTCCTCGAGCCCTGGCGGGTGCGAACGGTTCGCAACTACCGCGGCATCGCCACCGGCGAGGTCCGGCCGGCCGTTGTGCTCGGTCCATTCCGCCCGCAAATATCGGCGTTGCGCGATGCCTGATCGGCTGAACTTGCCACGCGCGCAACGGTCTGTTGCACCAAGCGTACGCCACGTGCCGCCGAGAGGCTCGCAGAAGCCCCGCGAGCGGCATTGCAGGCCGCCGCGCCCGCCGTTCGGCGGGCATAACAACGACGCAAATCAGGGACTGCCCGCGGATGGGTGATCGCGAAGTCGATCAGGAGCTCGTGCTGCGAGCGCAACGGGGTGACAAGCGTGCGTTCGAACTCCTGGTCGCCAAATACCAGCGCAAGCTGGGGCGACTCCTGTCCCGGTTGGTGCGCGACCCGGCGGAGGTCGAGGACGTGACGCAGGAAGCCTTCATCAAGGCGTACCGTGCGCTTCCGAGCTTCCGCGGGGACAGCGCGTTCTATACATGGCTTTATCGGATCGCGATCAACACCGCCAAGAACTACCTGGTCGCGATGGGAAGGCGGGCGCCGACGTCGACGGGATTCGATCACGAGGACGCGGAGAGCTTCGAGGATGCGGAACAACTGCGCGATTCGGCAACGCCCGAGGCCGAGCTGCTCGGCAAGCAGATTGCTGCGACGGTGAATCGCGCGATGGAGCAGTTGCCCGACGACTTGCGTACGGCGATCACGTTGCGCGAGATCGAAGGACTGAGTTACGAGGAGATTGCAAGCGTGATGAATTGCCCGATCGGAACCGTACGATCGCGCATCTTTCGCGCACGGGAGTCGATCGCGGCCGAATTGCGGCCGCTGCTCGGCACCGATGAAAACCGGAGATGGTGATGAACGAGCAAATTTCGCGTCTGGTGGATGGCGAGATCGACGCGACGGAAATGGATGCCGTCTGCGCCACGCTGAAAAGCGATGCGGCGATGGCAACGTGGAACTGCTACCACGCGATCGGCGACGTGCTGCGCCGCGAGACGGCGGTCACGCGCAATGTCGCGTACGCGCTGTCGCGCAGGCTGGTCGACGAGCCCGCGATCGTCGCGCGGCCCGCGCGCGGCGGGACCGGCCCCGCATCATGGGCCTGGGCGGTCGCCGCAACGGTCGCGGCGGTGACCGTCGTCGGCTGGACCGCGTACACGATGGTCGACGATACGCCGGCCGGCTTCGCGAAGGCGCGCGAAGCGGGCACGATGAGCGCCGCGCAGATGCGGCCCGCGACGGTGCTTCCGCCCGACTACCTGATCGCGCACCAGGAATTCGCACCGGCCAACGCGCTGCAGGGCGTTGGCCCCTACCTGCGTGATGTCGCGGCCAGCGCGCCTTTGCGCGCACCGGCTGCCGAATGACGTCCGCCACTTCGAACAACCTTTGTCGTTCCCGCCGATGCAGTACGCAAGACGTCGTTTGAGATTCGTTTCCGGCCGGGTCGCCCCGGCCGTATTTGTACTGGCGCTCGTCGCGTCGGCCGCACGCGCCGACGACGCGATGCAGTGGCTGTCACGCGCATCGCATGCGGCGCGCCAGCTCGACTACATCGGCACGATCGTTTATCAGATCGGACCGCGCGTCGAATCGTCGCGCGTCACGCACCTGTACGACGACGGCCAGGAGTTCTCGAAGCTCGTGAACCTCGACGGCCCGGCGCGCGAGGTCGTGCGCGGGGATGGCGAAGTCCGCTGCTACTATCCCGATGCGAAGCTGATGCGCATCGAGCCCGGCACGTTCCGCGACGTGTTCCCGTCGCTTCTACCCGAGCAGCAGCAGTCGCTGTCGCGCTACTACGACTTTCGCGTGCTCGGCGAAGATCGCGTCGGCGGCCGTCCGGTGCAGGTCGTCGTGTTCGAGCCGAAGGACGGTCTGCGCTACGGCCACCGCTTCTGGTCCGACGCGAAAACCGGGCTGCTGCTCAAGGCGCGCGTCGTCAACGAGCGCGGTGAAGGCGTCGAGCAGTTCGCGTTCAGCGACCTCACGATCAACGCGCCGATCGACCGCTCGATGGTGCAGCCGTCGTGGCCGTCGGTGCCGCCCGACTGGCAGGTGCAGAAGAACGCCGGCAACGACGTCGTGCCGCAGGATACCGGCTGGGTGGTGACGCGCGTGCCGCCCGGCTTCTCGAAGATCATCGAGGGCTTTCGCAAGTTGCGCGGGCGTCGCGAACCCGTCGCGCATCTGGTATTTTCCGATGGTCTCGTCTCGATCAGCGTCTTCGTCGAGCCGCTGATGGCGTCGTCGTCGCCCGCGGGCTTCCTGCGGCAGGGCGGTCTCAACGTCTACAGCGTGCGCCAGGACGATCACCTGATCACGGTGATCGGCGAGACGCCCGGCGCAACGGTGCGCCAGATCGCGCATTCGGTGGTGCACAAGTAACGATTCCGAGGCCGCTTCATGCGGGTCGCCGATCGGGCGCGACCGCTTGCATGAAACGGCGATCCGATTCCAAGGGGAACCTCATGTTGACGTGGTCGAAGCGGCTCCTGCCCGCGCTTGCCGCCGCGCTGTTCGTGTCGATGCCGTTCGTCGCGCCGCTGCCCGCAGCCGCGCAGGGGCGCACCGGCACGCTGCCCGATTTCACCGAGCTCTACGAGCGCCAGGGACCGGCGGTCGTGTCGATCGATGTCACGCAGAAGGCGAAGCGCCAGCGCTTCCCCGATATTTCCGAGGACGATCCGTTCTACGAATTCTTCCGCCGCTTCGGCCAGATTCCGCGCAACGGTCCCGGCGGCGGCGGCAACGGACAGCAGCGTGAATTCGAGACGCAATCGACGGGATCGGGCTTCATCATCTCGCCCGACGGCTACATCGTCACCAACGCGCATGTCGTCGACGACGCGAACGAGGTGACCGTGCGCCTCTCCGACAAGCGCGAGTTCGTCGCGAAGGTGATCGGCAGCGATGCGCGTACCGACGTGTCGCTGCTGAAGGTCGACGCCACCGATCTGCCGCGCGTTTCGATCGGCGACCCCGACAAGCTGAAGGTCGGCGAATGGGTCGTCGCGATCGGCAAGCCGTTCGGCCTCGAGAACACGATGACCGCGGGCATCGTCAGCGCGAAGGGCCGCGACCTGCCGCAGGAAAACCTGGTGCCGTTCATCCAGACGGACGTTGCGATCAATCCGGGCAATTCGGGCGGACCGCTCTTCAACATGAAGGGAGAGGTCGTCGGGATCAATTCGCTCATCTACTCGCGCACCGGTGGCTACATGGGCCTCGCGTTCGCCGTGCCGATCGACATCGCGATGAACGCGGTGACGCAGCTTCGCGACAAGGGACGCGTGACGCGCGGGCGCATCGGCGTGCAGATCCAGGAGATGACGAAGGAGACCGCCGACGCGTTCGGCTTGAAGAATGCGAACGGCGCGCTCGTCAACAGCGTCGAGCACGACGGCCCGGCGGCCAAGGCCGGCGTGCAGTCGGGCGACATCATCCTGAAGGTCGAAGGACGCGACGTGCATTCGTCGAACGAGCTGCCGCGGATCATCACGGCGATTCGTCCCGGCACCAAGGTGAACCTGACGGTGTGGCGGAAGGGCTCGACGAAGGAGATTCCCGTCGTCATCGCCGAGATCAAGGACGACCAGGCAGCGTCGACGCCGCGTCGCGGCGGCGGCAAGGAGCCGCCGAAGGAAAAGCCGAAGCCGAACAAGATGGGCCTCGTGCTATCCGATCCGACCGACGAGCAGCGCAAGGCGCTCGAATTGCCGGGCGGCGGCGTGATGGTCGACGATGTCGTCGGCGTCGTGCGCGGCAACGTGCAGCCGGGCGACGTGATTCTCGCGATCATCCAGCACGGCAACCCGGTCGACGCGAAGAGCGCTGCGCAGGTGAACGATTACCTCGCGAAGCTGGACAAGGCCGCGTCGGTCACGTTCCAGATGCGCCGCGGCGACCAGACGTTCTATACGACGCTGAAGCCGGGCGAACAGTAGAAACCGTCTGAAGGCGGCCTGGCCATCGCATCGGCGCCCACGCTGACGCTGCTCGTCCGCGCCTACTGCCATCTGTGCGACGATCTGCGCGCGGCGCTTGCGCCACTTGCCGCGCAGGCAGGCGCGACGATCGTCGAGGTCGACGTCGACGCCGATCCGCGTCTCGAAGCGAGGTTCGGCGAGCGCGTGCCGGTGCTGCTGGAAGGCGGCATCGACGGCCGCGAGCTTTGCCACTACACGCTGGATCGCGAGCGCGTCGCGCAGGCGCTCGCAGCACCGAAGTAGGGTCAGAGACGACTTTCGCCTTCGCGAAACTCGTCTCTGACCCCTCCCCATTCACCGAGCGTTGCGATCGGCTCGTCGTCCTTCGCATGGGCGAGATACGTCGGCAATTCGGGCGAGGGAAGCGACGCGTCCGTCGCCGAAGGCAGCACCTGGGCGAGCGCTTCACGCGTATCGTCGTCGGTCAGCGCGCGTGTCAACGCTTCGCGATCGGCCCACAGCGGTGCACCGCTGCGCACGCGCAGGTAAACGCGACCGCTCGCCTGGTCGGCGAAATCGACTTCGCGAAATCGCTCGATGCATTGACGAAGAAAGCCGCTGTTGAGCGCAGGCGCGAGAAGGCGCGCATCGGGGTAGAGCAGCTCGGGGCCTTGCGCATCGATGTCGACGCGCCGAAAGCGCTCGACGTCGAGCAGGCATCCGACGTCGAGGACGTTCATGCGCTCGTTCCAGCCGAATGCGACGGTGCGCGGGCGTGCCGGCAGCCGCACGCTGTTGTCGAGGAATTCGAAGTGCACGCGCTTGTCGCGGCGCGCCACCCAGGTGAAGAAAAGCCCAGGCATGCCCGAGTACGCCTCGACGCCATGTGCGAGCGTGTCGTCGACCGCCTTGTAGCGGCCGACGTCGAGGCCGCGAATCCATGCGCGCTCGACGAGCGATGCGGGCGGCGTGATCATGAAGAACAGGTAGAGGATCTGTCCGAAGCGCGTCAGAAGATTGCTGCCGGCTTCGTCAGAATCGGGCGCGAAGCTGTCGAAGCGGAAGCGGTCGATCAGAAGATGCGGCATCTCGCCCCGCGCGGCCTTCCGCGCCATGTAGCGGTCGAGCTTCTGGTCGACGATCTTGAGCTCCTCGCCGGTGAACGCGCCCGCGTATTTGTAGTAGGGGCCGAGCGAGCCGTAGTCGAGCAGTTGCTTGCGGAAGATGTCGGGACTGATCAGCGCGAATTCGCGCCAGTCGACGCCGATCTCGCTCGCGAGACGCCGCTGCAGCGGACGCAGCGTGCTCTTGCCCGATGCCGATGCGCCCTTCGTGTTCATCACGACCGGCTGCGCCTGCCGCGGCAGCCGCCGATAGTCCTCGGCACCCACCGCTTCGGCGAGCCACGGCTCGAGCAGCCGGCCGATCGCGTCGCTCGCCGACTCGTTGCACGCCATGTCGACGGCGAGCGTGGCGATCATTTCCCGGCTGCCCCACACGCGGCCATGGCGCACGAGCAGCGCGAACAGCACGCGGGCGAGGGCGCGATACGCCGACGCCTGCAGCGGATCGGCGGATGCGTGCGCTTTCGCATCCCACTCGCCGGCGAGACGGGGTTCGTGATTGGCCGGTGCCTCCTCGGGACCGGCACGGCGGCGACTGCCCGCGAGGAACGCGAATGGCGAGCGCCGCCGCGCCGGCGGTGGAGACGCGAACAGCGCGCCGACCTCGTGGCCGATCAGCGTCGCGAGCTCGCGCCGCACGCGCTCGTATTCGGCCGCGACGAGCGTCATCCGCGGCAGCACATGACTCGTGAGCACCGTGCGCGTGATGCGGCGGAAGTTGATGCCGAGATCCTCGATGCGCACGCCGTCGGGGACGGACAGGTCGGCGGTGACGCGGATCAGGAGCTCGTGCAGCGCCAGCCGCTCGGGGCGAAACGCGACGACGTCGGGGAGATCGAGCCCGGTGAAATCGCACAGCTCACGCGCCGCGGCGATGCTCGTGAACACGTTCTCGGGCCGCAGGAACGTCGACAGGTGCCGGATCGCATCGGGAATCTCCGATTCGACGCCGGGATTCCACGGGCCGAATGCCGGCTCGCTGCGGGCGCCGGCACTCGTTGCGGTCGCGACGCTGTCGCTCACTGGATTGCCTTCCGCGCATCGGGCCGCGGGTCTGGTTCGCGCGCAGCAGGGCTTTGCGCGCTCGTGCGAATGCTCATCCGGCTATCGTTCGCCTGTTTCCGCTAAAATTCAAGGTTTGCCGGGCGTCCGCCCGCCAGGCCGCGGACCCCGGGCCCTCCCGCACACGGCACCGCGCGTCGCACCGCACGCCGCCGTTCGACTCCCCGATGCAGAACATCCGCAACTTCTCGATCATCGCGCACATCGACCACGGCAAGTCGACGCTCGCCGACCGGTTCATCCAGCGCTGCGGCGGGCTGTCCGATCGGGAAATGGAAGAGCAGGTGCTCGACTCGATGGAGCTCGAGCGCGAGCGCGGCATCACGATCAAGGCGCAGACGGCGGCGCTGCGCTATCGCGCGCGCGACGGTCACACGTACCAGTTGAACCTGATCGACACGCCGGGCCACGTCGATTTCGCCTACGAAGTGTCGCGCTCGCTTGCCGCATGCGAGGGTGCCCTGCTCGTCGTCGATGCATCGCAGGGCGTCGAGGCGCAGACCGTCGCGAACTGCTATACGGCGATCGAGCAGGGCGTCGAGGTCGTGCCGGTGCTGAACAAGATCGACCTGCCGTCGGCCGAGCCCGAGCGCGTGATCGACGAGATCGAGGACATCATCGGCATCGAGGCCGACGATGCGATCCGCGCGAGCGCGAAGACGGGCGAGGGCATCGACGACATCCTCGAAGCGGTGATCGCGCGCATCCCGCCACCGTCCGGCGATCCCGACGCGCCGCTGCAGGCGCTGTTGATCGACGCATGGTTCGACAACTACGTCGGCGTCGTGATGCTCGTGCGCGTGATGCAGGGCGGCGTGAAGCCGCGCGAGCGCATCACGCTGATGGCGTCGGGCGCGAGCTACACGTGCGAGCAGGTCGGCGTCTTCACGCCGCGCTCGGCCGCACGCGATGCGCTTGCGGCCGGCGAGGTCGGCTTCATCATCGCCGGCATCAAGGAGCTCAAGGCGGCGCAGGTCGGCGACACGATCACGAGCACGACGCGTCCCGCCAGTGCCCCGCTCCCCGGCTTCAAGCAGGTGAAGCCGCAGGTGTTCGCGGGTCTCTATCCGGTCGAGTCCAATCAATACGAGGCGCTGCGCGACGCGCTCGACAAGCTCAAGCTGAACGATGCGTCGCTGCATTTCGAGCCCGAGGTGTCGCAGGCGCTGGGCTTCGGTTTCCGCTGCGGCTTCCTCGGCCTGCTGCACATGGACATCGTGCAGGAGCGCCTCGAGCGCGAATACGACATGGACCTGGTCACGACGGCGCCCACCGTCGTCTACCAGGTTCTGCAGCGCGACGGCACGACCATCGAAATCGAGAATCCATCGAAGCTTCCCGACCTCTCTGACGTCGAGGAGATTCGCGAGCCGATCATCACGGCAACGATCCTGATGCCGCAGGACTACGTGGGGCCGGTGCTCACGCTTTGCACCGAGCGCCGCGGCGTGCAGAAGAACATGCAGTACGTCGGGCGGCAGGTGCTGCTCACCTACGAGTTGCCGATGGCCGAAGTGGTGATGGACTTCTTCGACAGGCTCAAATCCGTCTCGCGCGGCTATGCGTCGCTGGACTACGAGTTCAAGGAGTTTCGCGCCGCCGACGTCGTCAAGCTCGACATCCTGATCAACGGCGAGCGCGTCGATGCGCTGTCGGTGATGGTGCATCGCTCGAACGCGATCTACCGCGGCCGCGAGGTCGCCGCGAAGATGCGCTCGCTGATTCCGCGGCAGATGTTCGACGTCGCGGTGCAGGCGGCGATCGGCGCGCAGATCATTGCGCGCGAGAACATCAAGGCGCTGCGCAAGAACGTGCTGGCGAAATGCTACGGCGGCGACATCACGCGCAAGAAGAAGCTGCTCGAGAAGCAGAAGGCCGGCAAGAAGCGGATGAAGTCGGTCGGCAGCGTCGAGATTCCGCAGGAAGCGTTCCTCGCAATCCTTTCGGTCGGCGACAAATAAGTGGGGTCGGGAGACGATTTTTCGCCGGTTGCAGCTGCGGCCACGGCAAAAGTCGTCTCTGACCCCACTTGTTCGCGTGCGACAATGCCGCGCCGCTGACGCGCTCGCTGCCCTTACAAGTCCCTCGTTGCCCCTGCGAATCCCTCGATGAATTTCGCCCTGATCCTGTTCGTGCTGACGGCCGTCACCGGCATCGTCTGGCTCGTCGACCGCCTGTTCTTCGCCGCGCAACGACCGGCCGGCGCCCCTGAGCCCGTCTGGGTCGAGTACTCGAAATCGTTCTTTCCGGTCCTGCTCGTCGTCTTCGTTCTCCGCTCGTTCCTGGCCGAACCCTTCAAGATTCCATCATCGTCGATGCGGCCGACGCTCGAGGTCGGCGACTTCATCCTCGTCAACAAGTTCATCTACGGCATCAGGCTGCCGGTCATCGAGCAGAAGATCATTCCGATCGGCAATCCGCAGCGCGGCGACGTCGTCGTGTTCCGCTACCCGCTGAACCCGTCGCAGGACTTCATCAAGCGGGTGATCGGCCTGCCCGGCGACGTCGTCGAGTACCGCGACAAGAAGCTGACGGTGAACGGCACTCCATGGCCGCAAAAGGCGGACGGAACCTACAGCTACCTCGAGGGCCTGCGCTTCGAGACGCTCGAGCGCAGCGTC
>JAICLP010000136.1 GCA_025925475.1 Burkholderiales bacterium
GACCCGAAACGCGCGCGATCGCTCGAAATGTCCTCGCCGTGACTTGCGGTGTTACCCGCGCATCACCCGGGCTGAGCGCCGCCCGGTGCGAGGTCCGGCGGGATTAAGCCGCCAGAGCGTAGTTTTCGTCGTTCGCAGTTAAATTTGCGAGTGCTCGAGTTTTACGAGGACAAGCGCCTCGGCATGCCCCGCGCTGCTTCGATACCCCCGTCGAAACCAGTACACCCCCGGTAACGATGCGGGCACGCCGGAAATCCCGGCGAGCGCTGGAAACCCGATGATACCGCGCGGGCTGCTGCAGGGTACCCACGCGGATCGAAGATGCCGTCTTCCCGCCGCGTTTCAATGGCTCATGCCGGCGAGCAGCGACTGGATGTCCTCGGCGTGCTCTTCCTCGACAGCTAGGATGTCCTCCATCATCCGCTTCGACGTCGGATCCTTGCCGTGCAACCATTCGACGATCTCGCGGTAGCTCTCGACGGCGATCCGCTCGGCCACCAGATCCTCGCGCAGCATGTCCTCGAGCGACGTGCCGGGCTTGTACTCCGAGTGGCTGCGCTTCGTCAGCGTGTCGGGGTTGAGATCGGGCTCACCCCCAAGCTGCACGATGCGCTCGGCGATGCGATCGGCATGCTCCTGTTCCTCGGTCGCATGCTCGGCGAACTCGTTCTTGACCGATTCGGACGCGATTCCCTGCGCCATGTAGTAGTGCCGCTTGTAGCGCAGCACGCAGACGATCTCCGTTGCGAGCGCGGCATTCAGCACCTCGACCACGACCTTCGGATCGGCGCCGTAATTCGCCGTGACGGCACCTGCATCCATCTGCTGGCGCGCACGCGCGCGCAACGTCGCGACGTCGGTCAGGAACGGCGTGGCCTTCCCGCGATTGTCATTCGGCATGGTTCCTCTTCCGTTATCGGCGGGACATGAAAAGCCCGAGCACCGCACCCGCTCCTGCGGCATAGGCGATCGCCTTGATCGGCTCGCGGCGCACGTAGTCCTCGGTGGCGCTGCGTGTGCGCTGCACGCGATCGGCAGCCGTCATGCGCATCGCGTCGAACTTGATCTTCGCCGCCGCCATGCCTTCCGAGAGCTGCGCGCGCGCCACCGTCGCGCCCGCGCCCGATAGCGCCGTCGCATTGTGAAAAAGCGTTTCGCAATCGGCGATGAACGTGCGGAAATCGCGCGTCAACTGCTCGATGTCGGGCGACATCGGCTTGGTCATCTGCGAAATGCTTCCGTTCCCCTGAGCGGACAGGGCTTGCGCATTGTCTTCCACGGCCGACCTCCTACGTTTAGCGCCGCGCCAGCGACAGCAGGAACGTCACGAGCGCAACGATCAGGAAAACGACGAACAGGATCTTCGCGATCGCCGCGGCGCCGGCGGCGATGCCCCCGAAGCCGAACAGTGCAGCGATCAGCGCAATGATAAAGAACACGACGGCGTAATACAGCATGGTGGCCTCCTCGAGCGGGGTTTGCCGCGGGCGCGGCTTCGGTCCAGGTTCGTCGCCGCACCAATCGTGCCATCGGACGGAACTCCAAATTGGTCGGGGAACCAGATGGTTAGATGAGTCGTGGTCGTCGCATTGCGCACGCCTTTGCGCGGCGCGCCTGCAATTAATGCGCGATCGTCGGGACGTTCCTACAGTGGAATCCGCCGCGTCCCTCTACGTTTTGGCGTCCGCAGGCGTTACGGTGGACCGAGCGCCTGGACATGCGGTCCGGGCCGAGCGTGGTGCGATGCGACGCACCCTTATCAAGTCCAGGAGATTGCATGAGACCCTCGAATTTGTTGGTGCTCGCCGGCGTGTCGCTCGCGCTCGCCGCCTGCAACAATGCCGACCCGAATCGCACGACCTCGGTCCCGCCCGGAGTGAACAATCCGACCGCCGTCGTCGCGCCGATCACGACGCCAAGCGCGCCACCGGCACCCGCCGAGCGCACACCCGTCGCACCGAACGCGAACACGATGGCGCCGGGTACGAACGCGACCATCGCGTTCGCGGACGCCAACGACCAGTTCGCCGGGACGTCGCTGCCGGGCAAAGGCGGAGCGCCAAATAGCCAGGCGCAGGCCGTCGATGCCCAGCAACAGGCAGCGCAGGCACCGGATACCGCTGCGGCCGACAAGGCGAAGAAAGAGGCGATGTCGGGCGACGACGGCAAGCGGATGTCCGGGACGGCTCGGGATAGTTCTGCGAACAGTCCGCGTCACGGCACGCTGACGGCGCAGGAAGAGTCGACGCAGATGCCGAAGGCCGGCCAGGCCAACAACTACTCGGACCCCGCGCTCGAGAAGGATAGCGGCCGCCCGTCCGACGGCAGCGACGCGGCGAAGTCGCAGGGACCGAAGCCGCAATAATCGAACGCCAGATAAAAAAGACGCCGCTATGTTGGGAGCGGCGTCGAGGGCCCCTCGTTTGGGCGCGAGGGGGAGGGAGACGAATCAGATCGAATCAGGAATCGCGTCGCCTGGTATCGACCGAGGGCGAGTCCAGGGCCTGCGCCGTCATCGAGCCAAGCAGCGTAAACACCACGAACAGCACGACGTTGCCGAAAAACAGGACTTGCGCCAGTACCGCGGTCGTGAGGTTGTTGTCGATGACGCCTAGCACGCCGCTGGCGACTGCGAGCAGAAAGAATACCACCGACCATTTCAACATGACATCCTCGCCAGCATCGGGTACGGAGCGCAGATGAAATGAACTTTAGATCGACGGGCGCATCGCTCCTATCGGCGGACGCCGCATACGCGTGTAAGACAAACGCCGACGGCGGCCTGCTTGAGATGCATACCCAGCCAACGTATAGTGAGGGTTCCTGCTCGTCTGCGGGAAGCTCCCTCCTGAGCATTCGATGAAACGGCTCCTTCCCCTGCGCGTGTTGCTGCCGCTGGCGCTCGGCGTCATCGTGTCGCTCGGCGTTCTGGGCTTTGCCGAGATCGGTTATCGCCGCCTCGAATTCGCCAACAAGGCGATGTCCGCCGCGCTCGAGATGGAGACGTCCGTCAACGAGACGCTCGCGCTGATCGGCGAAGCCGAGTCGGGCCAGCGGGGGTTCCTGCTGACTGGCGATCCGTCATATCTCAAGCCGTATCGCGCGGCGCTGCCGAAGATCGACCAGACGTTTTCGCGGCTGCGCGAGCTGATCAACGCGAACGGCACCGCGGTGATGATCGATCACGCCGGCCAGCTCAACGTCCTGATCGGCAAGAAGCTGAACGAGCTCGAATCGACGCTTGCGCTGAACGAGCGCAATGGCCGCGAGGCTGCGTTCCAGCTGATCGACACCGGCCTCGGCCAGCGGCTGATGGACGAGATCCGTGCACAGGCGCAAAGCATCCTCGACGAACTGCGCGAGTCGTCGCTGCGCGGCGGCGCACGCTGGGCGCAGGACATCGAGTTCGGCCGCGTCGGCATGCTGACGATGACCGCGTTCACGATCGCGCTGCTGTTCGTCGTCTGGGCGCTCGCACGTCGCGAAATCAGCTCGCGCGAAGCGAAGCGGCGAATGCTGATCGAGGAGCAGCGCCGTCTCGAGCAGGAGGTGACCGCGCGCACCGAGGAGCTGTCGGAGCTGTCGACCTACCTGCAGACGGTGCGCGAGGAGGAGAAATCCCGGCTCGCGCGCGACATTCACGACGAGCTCGGCGGCATTCTCGTCGGTGCGAAGATGGACGTGGCGTGGGCGGCGCAACGCTGCAAAGGCGCGTTGCCCGAAGCGGCCGAGAAGCTCAATCGCGCACTGATGATCCTCGACGAAGGCGTCGAGATGAAGCGGCGCATCATCGAAGAACTGCGGCCGACGCTGCTCGACAATCTCGGCATTTCGTCCGCGCTCGACTGGCAGGTGCACCAGGCGTGCGAGCGCGCGGGGCTGGCCTGCGAGCTGAACGTTGCCGACATCGAGCTGCCGCCCGAGGTGTCGATCGCGCTCTATCGGATCGTGCAGGAAGCGCTCACGAACATCGTCAAGTATGCGAGCGCACGTAATGTCGATGTCGAGCTGCTCGGCGACGACGAAGGCGTGTCGCTGATCGTGCACGACGACGGCACGGGATTGCCCGCAGGCGTCGAGTCGAGCCGGCTGTCGCACGGGATCGTGGGCATGCGCCAGCGCGTGCGAGCGCTCGACGGCACGTTCAAGATCAGCAGCCGCGCGGGCACGGGCACGACGATCGAGGTATTCATCCCGCTTCCGGCCAAGTCGGTTGAAGCCTCGCCGCTCGAGGCGGCCGGCGAACCTCCGCGGTTGCCAGCACCACCCGCCATATCGCCGGCTGCCACGTGAAAACGGCCGGGCAATGCCCGGCCGTTGCATGCTTGCCGACGGCGCGGCTTACGTCTTGCCGTAGTGCGTCTTCGCGTCCTTGACGCACTGGTCCTTCGCCGTCCCCTTCATGCCGTCGCACTTCTCGACGGCGACCTTGTATTGCGCATCGCGCGTGTCGTCGCGGGCGTCCTGCCGCGCGTCCGCGCGCTTTTCTTCGGCCTTGCGCGTTGCATCGCGATCGGCACGTGCGACCTTCGCACCGGCCTTCGCTTTCGTGTGCGCAGCCTTCGCTTCCTTCACGCATACGTCCTTCTGGTTCCCCGACATGTCGTCGCACTTCTCCTTCGCGACGTCGTAGTCCGCGTCGGCCTGCGCGACTCGCGCGTCGTAGCGCGC
The DNA here is from genome assembly GCA_025925475.1 of Burkholderiales bacterium. GTDB lineage: Bacteria > Pseudomonadota > Gammaproteobacteria > Burkholderiales > Casimicrobiaceae > VBCG01. Next base: position 4,672 of record JAICLP010000136.1, read on the forward strand.
TTTCGCCGTATTCTTGTAGTTCGCCTCGAGCTCGGCCTTCGCGACCTTTTCCTTGCCCTTCGCCTCGGCCTTGCAGACGTCCTCGGCGTTGCCCTTCATCGACTTGCAGTGCGCACTGTCGGCCTTGTATTGCGACTCGATGCGATCCTTCTCGGCCTTGTACTGATCGTGCGACATGCCGTGGTTGTCGGCGGCTGCGGCGACACCGGTGTACGCAATACCCGCCGCCGCAAGCAAGCTGATCATCAGTTTGGACATGGCTTTCCTCCGGTCAGTGGCGAACGTCGCGGGTCGCGTCGTTGTCGCCGTAACGGTTTGCGAACGAGTCGATCTGGCGCTCGGCTTCGTCCTTCGTGATGCCGTACGACTCCTGGATCTTCCCCGCCAGCTGATCGCGCTTGCCGGCGATGCGGTCGATCTCGTCGTCGGTCAACTTCCCCCACTGCTCCTTCACCTTGCCGGTGAGTTGCTTCCAGTTCCCTTGAATGCGGTCCCAGTTCATGCGTTGCTCCTTCGTGCAAGCGAACCAACGTGGTCCGCTACTGCGGCGTCTTACGCAACGCTCGTGCCAGGCAAAATCGCTTGCGCGACAAGGGCTTGCGGGCGAATTGCTGCAAGTTGTTGCAAACTTGCGTAACGCGTCAATGGAACTTCGGAGCCGGCGTAGGACAAGTCAGGTTTTCGCGCGCGGAACGTCGGCAACGGCCGCCGCGGTGGAACGTTGATTGTCCCCGAGCAACGATGCGAGCCGCTCGAGCGCGGGAATGCGATCCGCGGTCGTCTTCGCCACTGCGAGCAGCGGCACGCCGACGATCAGTCCCCAACCGCCCCACAGCCAACCGAAGAACAGCAGCGCGACGAATACGGCGACGGCATTCATCCGAAACGCCCGGCCGAGCATCCATGCGCTCAAGCCCATGCCGATCAGCGTGGCTCCGATGCCGACCAGCGCCGCAACACCGAGCGCGCGTACCACGTCGCCGTACTGCACGAACGTCGCGATGCCGGTCATCACGATCGTCAACGCCGATCCGGCGTAGGGGATGATGTGGACGATCGCAGCGAAGACGCCCCACAGCACCGCGTGGTCGACCCCGAAGCCGAGCAGGATCGCCCATGTCGCGATGCCGATCAGCGTGTTCAGCACGAGCATCGTCATCAGGTAGCGCTGCACCTGCGCGTCGATTTCATCGAGTATCTCGACGGTGATGCGCCGTGCGGCAAGCGTGGGCCCGGCGAGGTGCACGACCTTGCGGCGAAACGTGTCGCCTGCGGCCAGCAGGAAATAAGCGAGAAGCCCCGCGATGCCGATGTCGACGACCACGTCGAGCGCCTTTGCCGATTGGTCGGAAACCCAGCGCTGCAACGCGTTCGGTGGCGGTGACGCGTTGGGCGCCGGCGTACGGCCGCCTGTTGCTTCCGCCGCAGCGCGATTGAGCTCGGCAGCGGCCTCCCGCACGTGGCCCATCGGGCCCGGGGGCTCCTGCGCGTTCTCGTGCGCCGCGAGTCGGATCTTCCGCGCTGCATCCGGCAGGTTCGCGAGCGCCGATACCGCGTCGTCGCGCAGCAGGAATACACCGCCGCCGACGAGACCGGCAATCACGAGCAGGACGACTGCCGATCCCAGTGCGCGATGCACGTGCAGCCGCTCGAGCCATCCAACCAGCGGCTTCAGCGAATAGCTCGCGAGCATGCCGACGACGACCGGGACGAGAAACGCCGACGCGAGCTTCGCCGCCGTCAACACGGCGAGCGTGGCCAGCACGATCAGCGCGGTCACCGTCGCGCGCTGACGCCGCGGCAATGCGGGCTCGGGCACTTTGCTCATGAAATGGAAACGGCGTCGGGAGCCGGACTGTCGACTCCAGACGCCGTCGAGTCAGCGCTGCGCTCAGTACTTCTTGTTCTCGCGGGCCTCTTCCTTGATCTTCGCGCCACCCGCTTGTACGTCCTTCCCGGCGCCTTCCATGGTGTTGCAGCCCGACAGCAGTGCGAACGACGGCAGTGCGAACGTCGCGGCGAGCGCGAGTGCGATAAGGCGTTTCATGATGTCCCCTTTCGTGGTGTGGTGGATGGGCGCGAGCCGCCAAGGCGGACAGGCCGCAGGCAACCTATGCAGCCGGCGTGCCATTGGAAAAACGTTGGCGTTCAAGGGACTATCGAGGACTTGGCCGGGCCTTCGTGCAACGAAGCATCCCGCCACCGGCAATTGTTACATGCACCGTCAGCGCAGTGCCGACGACGCCACCGGCACTTTCAGTGCACGTCGAATCCGCGGTCGGATGCGAGGTCCTCGAGAACCTCGCGGACGCGGTGATATTCACGCGCCTTATCGAAGAAATAATCGGCGCCGAGCGCCATGCTCTTCGCCCGGTATTGCGGGAACGCGTAATTCGTGAGGACGATGACTTTCGTGTTCGGCGGCCGACGTGAAATCAACGCGCGCAGCACGCCGAGGCCGGTGCCGTGGCGAAGCTGCAGGTCGAGCACCATGGCATCCCACGGCGCAGCGCTCAGCATGCCGATAGCCGCCTGCTCGCTGTCGGCCTGGCCGATGATCTCGATGCGACCCGGCTCCGCGATCGACTCGGCCAGCCGTTCGCGAATCAGCGGCGAATCTTCGACGAGCAGTACGCGCAAGGCCGATTCGTTATCCACGTCGGTCCGATCGAGCGACAGACCGGCGCGCGCCGGATCCTCGTCTATGGAGGCCGATCCCGTCAGTCGCATGAGCCTAGCGTCCACCGGCCCCGATCATGCGGAGCAATGCGAGCGCAGGCTTCGATGGAGGCCTATTCGATAAGTCCATTCTTGATTGCGTAGTAAGTGAGATCGGCATTCGATTTCATCGCCATCTTCTCGAGAATGCGCGTCCGATACGTACTGACCGTCTTCACCGACAGGTTCAGCTCGTCGGCGATCTTCGAGACCGCCGCGCCCGACGCGAGCTTGCAGAAGATCTGGAATTCGCGCTGCGACAATTCGGCGTGCAGCGGCTTTTCGCCGTCGCCCGAAACGCCGTCGGCCAGGATCTGCGCGAGCGACGGGCTCACGTACTTGCGGCCCTGTACGACGGTGCGAATCGCGCCGACGAGTTGCGTCGACGCGGCTTCCTTGTTGAGATAACCCGACGCGCCGGCGCGCAAAAGGTTCACCGCGTACTGATCTTCGCCGTACGCCGAAAGCATCAGCACCGGCAGCTCGGGCTTCACGTGCCGCAGAAGCCGCAGCGTGTCGATGCCGTTCTTGTCCGGCATCGAGATGTCGAGCAGCACCACGTCGAAATCGGCTGCGCGCACGGCGGCCACCGTCTCGGAGCCACTCGCGGCCTCGGCGGTGACCTCCATGTCGACCTGGTCGGCGATGAACTGTCGCAGCCCGGCCCGGACGATGGCGTGATCGTCCGCGATCAAGATTCGGATCATCGAATGCTCGTAATCCCGCGCGTCGAGCGATTCTAGC
>JAICLP010000306.1 GCA_025925475.1 Burkholderiales bacterium
AACGTCGCCTCGGTCATGTCGGCATTGAATGCCTCGCCGCCGTTCGCCCAGATCCACGTCAGCAGCACGCGCGTCGTCGTGTCGGTCTTGCCGCCGAGCACCGCGGTCGCCCAGCGATCGTTGCTTGTCAGCTTCTTACCCCAGGCGATGTAGTCGGCAAATGTCTTCGGCGGCTTCGCCGGATCGAGACCCGCCTTGACGACGAGATCGCGGTTGTAGATCTCGGCGTACGTCCCGCCCCAGATCGGCACGCCGTACAGATGGCCCTTCCACTTCGCGGCCGAAAGCATCGACGGGCTGTAAGCGTTGCGAAACTGCGCCGATTCGGCGTTCCAGTACTTGTCGAGCGGCATCAGGTAACCGTTGTAGGCCGCCGTCGTCAGGTCGACCGACACGATGCACGGCGCCTTCTTCGCCTGCGCGGCCGCAACGAACTTCGTCCAATGGTCCTTGCGTGCAACGAGCACCGGCTCGATACGGATCCCGGGATTCGCCGCCTCGAATTCGGCGAGCGTTTTCTTCCACACCGGCTCGTACTGCGACTCGGTGAGATTCGCCGTCTGCCATTGCAGCACGATCGGCTGCTCTGCGATCGACGGCGCGACGACGAGCGATGCGAACGCGACGGCGAGTGCCGCGCGGATCGTGGAACGGGTGGCCATGACTCCTCCTTCGCTTATTCGATTGCCCTTCGCGCTGCGTCGCTCGCGTTGATTCGCGCTGGCACCGCTCTTCGGGCGAATGGCCGTCATCGATACAGCGAGCCGCTGCGTTCGGCGCGCGGCTGCGGCCGATAAGCGTGTTCGCCGAGAAAGTCGAGATCGGGCTCGACGCCGAGACCCGGTCCGTCGGGCAGCACGAACGCGCCGTTTTCGAAGCGGATCGGCGTCGTGCTCGCACGATCGCGCAGTTCGCGCTGCGGCTCCATCTGCTCGAGGATGAAGAAGTTCGGCACCGCGGCCGCGAGGTGCATCGCCGCGGCCATGCAGATCGGCCCGCCCGGGTTGTGCGGCGCGACGGGGACGTAATAGGTGTCGGCGAGCGTCGCGATCCTGCGCACTTCGGTGAAGCCGCCCGCGTGCATCAGGTCGGGCTGCACGATCCGGCAGCCGGATTTTTCGAGCAACTCGCGGTATTCGAAGCGCGACAACAGCCGCTCGCCGGTCGCGATCGGCGTCGCGATGTCGCGCTGCAGCGTCGCCATTGCCGCGGCGTTCTCGAACGGAATCGGCTCCTCGAACCAACCGGGACGATAAGGCGCAAGCGTGCGGTCGAGCAGCACCGCGCTGCGCGGCGACAGGAACTCGCTGCATTCGATGAAGATCTCGGCGTCGGGTCCCGCGCCGTCGCGCGCCGCCTCGATCAGCGCCGTCGCCTTGCGCAGTTCGCCCGCCTCGTCGTCGCGCAGGCCCTCGTACGAGAACGGCCGGCATTTGAACGCGCGAAAGCCGCGTCGGATCGCCTCCTTCGCGCCGGCGTTCGCCTTCTCCGGCGTATCGGCGCCGTGCAGCCAGTGGCTCGCATAGCCGCGCAGATGCGTGCGCTGCATGCCGCCGAGCAGTCGTGCGACCGGGACGCCGAGGCGCCTGCCTTCGAGGTCCCAGAGCGCGATGTCGAGCGCGGCCAGCGCGGTCTGGAAGACGGCTCCGCCGCGCCAGCGCCAGGCGTTGTAGAGGCGTTGCCAATGCCGCTCGGGACCGGCGGGATCCTCCCCGATCAGATGCGGCGCGAATTCACGGATCGCCGTCTCGACCGACTCGAGCGCGCCGTGCAGCGAGCCTTCGCCCCATCCGACGATACCCTCGTCGGTTGCGACGCGCACGAACAGCCAGTTGCACCAATCGACCCAGTACTTGAACGTGTCGATCCTGGTGATCTTCATGGCCGGGCCGCGTGCTTGAAACGTTTCACGCATTGAACGATACTCGGCTCGGCGCGCGGCCGCAAGCCGCTACCCTTTCGGTCGAAACATGAACCGCCGCACTGCGACGACATCGGTGCTGCCCAACAAGCGCAGGCCAGTGCACCGGCGCGGCCCGACGATCCACGACGTCGCGAAGCGCGCCGGTGTCTCGCTCGGCACCGTGTCGAACGTCGTGAACGCCCGCGGCAACGTGCGGCCCGAACGAAGCCGCCGCGTGCACGATGCGATCACTGCGCTCGGCTATGTTCCGAATGGCGTCGCGCAGAGCCTGCGCCGCCAGCGCTCGCACGTCGTCGGCCTCGTCGCGCCGTCGACGTACAGCGCGTACTTCGCGGCGCTGCTCGACGCGTTCGAGCAGATCGGCGTCGACAACGGCTACGAGGTGATGCAGGTGCTGAGCCGGCACGATCCGGCGCTCGAGGTGCGGCGGGTTCGTGCGCTGCTTGCGCGCAAGGTCGACGGGCTGATCGTCATCCCGTCCGGCGAGCCGCAGCCGGTGTTCGACGTCATCGCCACGTCCCGCGTGCCCGCGATCGTCGTCGACCGCGCATCGAGCGATGCACGGTTCGACTACGTCACGCTCGACGACTACCGCGCGATGACCGATGCCGCGAATGCGCTGCTCGAGCGCGGCCACCGGCGGCTTCTGTATGTCCTCCGTTACCCGTCGCTCGTCACGACGAAACGCCGCATCGCCGCATTCGAGGATGCAGCCGCCAATGTGCGCGGCGCCCGCGCGGCGATCCTCGTTCACGATGCGGGCGACGACGGGTTCGACGCGAACCTTGCGGCGATCATGCAGCGTCGTGATGCGCCGACCGCGATCATCGCGAGCAACAGCGCGATCACGCTTGCGCTGCTGCGCGGCCTTCGCGCCTGCCGCATCGCGTGCCCGCGCGACGTGTCGCTGATCAGCTTCGACGCGCCGGCGTGGGCCGAAGTCACGACGCCACCGCTCTCGGTCGTGCAGCCGCCCACCGATGCGATCGCGCAAACCGCGTGGCGCCTGCTGCTCGCGCGTTTTCGTCACCCGGCGCGCAAACGCGAGCGCGTCATGCTGAACGCGCGGCTCGAGCTGCGCGAGTCGGTCGCGACGCTTGGCGAAACCGCAACGCGGAATAGGGACGGATATCGAGAAACGGCTCGCGCCCGGCGATCAGGTCGGCGATGATGGCGCCGGTCGGCGCGGCCGCCGTCAATCCGACGTGGCCGTGTCCGAACGCGAGCCATGCGTTCGACGCACCCGGCGCGCGATCGATCACCGGCAGCGAATCGGGAAGCGATGGCCGGTGGCCCATCCAGCGCGAGGTACCGCTGCCGCGAAGACCGGGCAGCAGGCGCCGGGCCTGGCCGAGCATCATGTCCGCACGTTCGTAATTCGGCGGCGCCGTGAGGCCCGCGAGTTCGACAGTGCCGGCGATCCGCAGTCCGTCCTCCATCGGCGTCACGAAGAACTTGCGCTCGGCGGACGCGACCGGCGCGCGCGGCACGACGCTCGGCTCCTCGAGCATCAGGTGATAGCCGCGCTCGGTTTCGAGCGGTACGTCCGCGCCGAGCTTCGACGACAGCGCATTCGAATGCGCGCCGGCGGCGATGACGACGACGTCCGTCTCGATCGGCGCGCCGTCGGTCAGCACGCGCGCGACCTCGCCGTCGACGACGTCGAATCCGGTCGCCGACGCGCGCAGGAACGTCGCGCCGCCGTCGTGCAACCGCTGCGCAAGCGCCTGCGACAGGCGCAGCGGGTTGGGGCAATGGCCCTGCTCGGGCAGCCGCACGAGATGCGTGAGCGCCGGCGACAGCGCAGCATCGAATTCGCGAATCGCCGATCCCGTGAGAACCTCGATGGCGACGCCATGGCGCTGCCGGATCTCGCGCCCGAGCGCATCGCCGGCGAATCCCGCTTCGCTTTCGTACGCGAAGCCGTAACCGTTCTGCACGATCAACTCCGGCACGCCGGCACGCGCGGCGAGCGGCCGCCACTTGTCGAGCGTGACGGTGAGGAGCGCGTGCAGCGCATCGGCGATTTCGTCGACGCGCGCCGTGTTCGTCGAGCGTTGAAAGCGCCAC
>JAICLP010000265.1 GCA_025925475.1 Burkholderiales bacterium
GAAGTCGAGGTGACGCTGATCGTCGCGGTGATCCTCGTCGTGCTGGTCGTCAGCGCGTTCCTGCGCAGCGTGCGCGCGACGCTCGTCCCCGCAGTCGCGACGGTGACCGCGCTGCTCGGCACGTTCGGCGTGATGTACCTGCTGGGCTACAGCCTCGACAACCTCTCGCTGATGGCGCTGACGGTCGCGACGGGCTTCGTCGTCGACGACGCGATCGTCGTGCTCGAGAACACGAGCCGCCACATCGAAGCGGGCATGACGCGGATGCAGGCGGCGCTGACCGGTGCCCGCGAGGTCGGCTTCACCGTCGTATCGATCAGCCTGTCGCTCGTCGCCGTGTTCATCCCGCTGCTGTTCATGCCCGGTCTTCCCGGACGGCTCTTTCGCGAATTCGCGGTGACGCTGTCGGTCGCCGTGCTGATCTCCCTCGTCATTTCGCTCACCACGACGCCGATGATGTGCGCGTGGGTGCTGCGGCCCGGCGGCGCCGCCAGCGCCAAGCGGCAGGGCTGGCTCGCGCGGAAGCTCGAGCGCGGCTACGAGATGCTGCTCGCAACGTACGAGCGAAGCCTCGACTGGGCGCTCTCGAGCAAGGGCATGGTCATGCTGATCCTGCTTGTCGTGGTGCTGTTGAACGGCTACCTGTACGTGATGGTGCCGAAGGCGCTGTTCCCGCAGCAGGACACCGGGCAGTTGCAGGGCGGCCTCTCGGCGGATCAGAGCATCTCGACTTCTGCGATGGGCGACAAGCTGCGCCAGGTCGTCGACATCATCCGCCGCGATCCCGCCGTGCAGTCGGTCGTCGGCTTCATCGGCGGCTCGCGCGCCGGTGGCGGGTTCATGTTCGTCGAGCTGAAGCCGGTGTCGGAGCGCAGCGAGCACGGACTCGCGGTGATCGCGCGGCTTCGTCCGCAGCTCGAGCGGGTCACGGGTCTTCGCGCATTCCTGTCGCCGGTACAGGACGTGCGCGCCGGCGGCCGCTCCGCGAACGCGACCTACCAATACACGCTGAAGGGCAGCAACAGCGACGAGCTGCTGAGCTGGGCGCGCAAGCTCACCGATGCGCTGAAAGGGCACGACGACGTGATGACCGACGTCAACAGCGACATCCAGGAAAACGGCGTGCAGACGAACATCGTCGTCGACCGCGATGCCGCGCATCGCCTCGGCGTCAATGCGAAGGCGGTCGACTCCGCGCTCTACGATGCATTCGGCCAGCGGCAGGCGGCGACGATCTACACGCAGTTGAACCAGTACCACGTCGTGATGGAATGGGCGCAGCCGTATACGCAAAGTCCGAACGCACTTGCCGACGTCTACGTGCCTGGTACACGGCTCGTCAATCAGGGCGGCCAGATCGTCGCCGTCGAAAGCGCGAGCCCGGCGTCGGGTTCGACGAGCGGCAGCGGCGCCGCGGGTGGCGCGCCGGGAAGTTCCGAGTCGACGGCCAGCGTACCGGTGTCGCCGAACCCCGCGTTGCGCAGCGCATCGACCGGCAACGTGCTGGCGAACACGCCGACGAATCTCGTGCCGCTGTCCGCGATCGCGCACTTCGTCGAAGGACCGACCGCGACGTCCGTCAACCATCAGGACACCGAGCTCGCGACGACGATCTCGTTCAACCTCGCGGACGGCGCGACGCTCGACGCTGCGCAGGACGTCATCACCAAGGCGGAAGCCGACATCGGCATGCCGACGACGGTGCGCGGCGCGTTCGCCGGCACCGCGCTGCTGGCGCAGCAGACATCGAGCCAGCAACTGCTGCTGATCGTTGCCGCGATCGTCGTCATCTACATCGTGCTCGGCGTCCTGTACGAAAGCCTCGTGCACCCGATCACCGTGTTGTCGACGCTTCCGTCCGCAGGCGTTGGTGCGCTGCTCGCGCTGCTGCTGTTCCGGATGGACCTCACGCTGATCGCACTGATCGGCATCTTCCTGCTGATCGGCATCGTCAAGAAGAATGCGATCCTGATCATCGATTTCGCGCTCGAGGCGGAGCGCGCGCGCGGACTGTCGTCGCACGATGCGGTGCGCGAGGCGTGCCTGCTGCGCTTCCGTCCGATCCTGATGACGACCCTCGCCGCGGCCCTTGGCGCGTTGCCGCTCGCGATCGGCTTCGGCGAAGGCGCGGAGTTGCGCCAGCCGCTCGGCATCGCGATCATCGGCGGCCTGATCGCGAGCCAGGTGCTGACGCTGTTGACGACGCCGGTCGTCTACATGCTGCTCGACAAGCTGCGGCCGCGTAACGTCGACGAGCGGCATTTGAGCCGCGCCGGCGGCGATCTCGCGCAATCGGGGACGTGATGACAAGGCAGATCGCACGTGTTCTCGCGTATGCCGCGCTGCTCGCGCTGTCCGCGTGCAACCTCGCGCCGCCGTACCAACGCCCGAGCACGCCCAAGCCGCCGGCCTTCAAGGAAGCGCCGGCGCCCGATTCGACGTGGTTCCCGGCGGCGCCGGCCGACGAGCTCGATCGCGGCGCGTGGTGGACGCTCTTCGGCGATCCTGTGCTGACCGGCCTCGTCGAGCAGGTCGACGTCTCCAACCAGAACGTCGCCGCAGCCGTCGCGTCGTATGCGCAGGCCGAGGCGCTGGTACGCCAGCAGCGCGCCGCGCTCTTTCCATCCCTCGCGTTGAATGCGCAGGCGACGCATACCGGCGGCCGCGGCAGCTCGTCGGCGCGAACCAACGATTACCAGCTCAACGTCGGCGCGAGCTGGGAGCCGGACATTTGGGGAAAGCTCCGCCTCGCGGTGACGAGCGCGCAGGCGAGCGCGCAGGCGAGCGCCGCCGACCTGGCCGCGGCGAAGCTCTCCGCGCAGGCGGCTCTGGCGACCGATTACTTCGCGCTGCGCGAGGCCGACAACGAGATCAAGCTGCTGACGGCCGCCGTCGAAGCGTATGCGAGGTCGCTCAAAATCACGCAGAACCAGTACGACGTCGGCATCGCGCAACGCACCGACGTGCTGCAGGCGCAGACGCAGCTCGAGACGACCCAGGCGAACCTCGTGTCGATGGTCGGCCAGCGCGCGCGGCTCGAGCACGCGATTGCGCTGCTGATCGGCAAGGTGCCGGCCGAATTCACGCTCGCCGCCGGCGAATGGAATGCAAGCGTTCCGGCCGTGCCGCTCGTCGTGCCGTCCGCGCTGCTGCAGCGCCGCCCCGACATCGCGGCCGCCGAGCGCGCGGTCGCCGCGGCGAATGCGCAGATCGGCATCCAGCGCGCCGCGTATTTTCCGAACATCGGCTTGTCGGCGGCGGTCGGCTCCGGCGCAAGCACGCTGCCGGCGCTTTTCAATGCGTCGAACAGCGTGTGGTCGCTCGGCCTCACGCTCGCGCAGACCCTGTTCGATGCCGGCGCGACGAAGGCGCGCGTCGAAGGCGCGATTGCCGGGCGCGATGTCGCCATCGCGAACTACCGGCAGACGGTGCTGACGGCGTTCCAGTCGGTCGAGGACGACCTGTCGAACATCCGCACGCTCGCCGAGCAGGAAGGCTCGCGCCGCGCGGCCTCGGCCGACGCCGACCGTACCGAGCAGCTGACGCAGAACCAGTACCTCCAGGGCCAGATTCCGTACACGACGGTCGTCACCGCGCAAGTCACCGCCCTGAACGCGCGGCAGGCGCTGTCGCAGCTGATGTCGAGCCGGCAAGCGGCGACGATCGCGCTGATCCAGTCGATGGGCGGCGGGTGGCAGGCGCCGGAACCGATCGCGACCGGCGGTCTCTGACACCCGATCGGCGGCCGCGATTTTCACCGCTTTTCCTGCGTCGCCCCGCGCGAGGCGCCGGGCGCAAAACGCAGTGAAACCTCTTGAAATCCCGGTTCTAATCCCGTACTATTAGCACTCGCATGAGCCGAGTGCTAATAGCCGCTCCGCCGTCTGGCTGAGCGCCGAGCACTCATCGCGGCTCGGCGTTCGGTTACTCAATCGGTATCCAGAGCATCCATTTTCAGGAGTGAGCACTAACATGAAGCTTCGTCCCCTGCATGACCGGATCATCGTCAAGCGGCTCGAGGAAGAGCGCAAGTCCGCCGGCGGCATCGTGATTCCCGACACGGCGGCCGAAAAGCCGTCGATCGGCGAGGTTCTCTATGCCGGCCCGGGCAAGACCGACGACAACGGCAAGCTCGTCGCGATGGGCGTGAAGCCCGGCGACAAGATCCTCTTCGGCAAGTACTCCGGCCAGGAATTCAAGATGGACGGACAGGATCTCTTGCACATGCGCGAAGACGACGTCATCGGCATCGTCGACTGATCCCACCCTCACGTAATTCGCATCAGGAGAACTCAACATGGCAGCCAAAGACGTTCGCTTCGGCGAAAACGTCCGCAACAAGATGGTGAAGGGCGTGAACACTCTCGCCGACGCCGTCAAGATCACGCTGGGCCCGAAGGGCCGCAACGTCGTGCTCGAGCGCAGCTTCGGCGCGCCGACGATCACGAAGGACGGCGTGTCGGTCGCGAAGGAAATCGAGCTCAAGGACAAGTTCGAGAACATGGGCGCGCAGATGGTCAAGGAAGTCGCGTCCAAGACGTCGGACGTCGCCGGTGACGGCACGACGACGGCGACCGTGCTCGCGCAGGCGATCTTCCGCGAGGGCTCGAAGATGGTCGCCGCGGGCCACAACCCGATGGAGATCAAGCGCGGCATCGACGCCGCCGTCGGCGCCATCGTCGAGAACCTGAAGTCGCAGTCGAAGGCGACCAAGGGCCAGAAGGAGATCGCGCAGGTCGGCACCATCTCGGCCAACGGCGACACGACGATCGGCAACATGATCGCCGA
>JAICLP010000162.1 GCA_025925475.1 Burkholderiales bacterium
CCGGTGATGGCCGCGTACCTGTGCCTGATCGCGCTCGTGTTCGTGACGATCAACCTGATCGTCGACCTGCTTTACTACGTCGTCGATCCGCGGTTACGCGTCGACCGCCCCGGAAGCACCTCGCATTGAGCGCGAATCGCGTCGCAGTCGCGCTGCGCCAGTCGTGGGACAGCGACCTCGCGTACAGCTTCCGCCACTCGCCGTATGCGATGGCGGCCGCAGTCGTGTTCCTGCTTTGCGTCGGCAGCTCGACGTTCGCGCCGTGGGTTGCACCGCACAACCCGTTCGACCTCGGGCAGCTCGACCTCTCGAACTCGCTGAAGCCGCCGATGTGGCTGCAAGGCGGCGAGCCCGCGTTTCCGCTCGGCACCGACGATCAGGGCCGCGACATCCTGTCGACGATCCTGTTCGGCGCGCGTATCTCGCTCGCCGTCGGCATCTGCTCGGTGCTGTTCTCGATGGTGCTCGGCGTCGGGCTCGGCCTGCTCGCAGGCTACGTCGGCGGCAAGACCGATGCGTTCATCATGCGCGTCGCCGACGTGCAGCTGTCGTTCCCGGCGATCCTGATCGCGCTTCTGATCGATGGCGTTGCGCGCGCGCTGCTGCCGCGCGCACACGAGAGCCTCGCGTTCTACGTGCTGGTGTTGTCGATCGGCGTGTCGGGCTGGGTCCAGTACGCGCGCACCGTGCGCGGCTCGACGCTCGTCGAGAAGAACAAGGAATACGTGCAGGCGGCGCGCCTCTTCGGCATTCATCCGCTCGCGATCATGGCGCGTCACGTGCTGCCGAACGTGCTCGGCCCGGTGCTCGTCATCGGGACGATCCATATCGCGACCGCGATCATCACCGAGGCGACGCTGTCGTTCCTGGGCGTCGGCGTGCCGCCGACGCAGCCGTCGCTCGGTACGCTGATCCGGATCGGCAACGATTTCCTCTTTTCCGGCGAATGGTGGGTGACGCTCTTTCCCGGCATCGCGCTCGTCGTGATGGTGCTCGCGATCAACCTGCTCGGCGATTGGCTGCGCGATGCGCTGAATCCGAGGCTGCGCACATGACGGACGTCAGGCCCGCTCACCCCAACGCTCTCCCCGCGCGCGGGGCCAGGGGACCTTCCGGCGGCTTGCGTCCCGCTCACCCCAACCCTCTTCCCGCGCGCGGGGAGAGGGAGCCGAGCGTTGGCGAGACAGGTCACGGGCGACCGCTGCTCGATGTCCGTCATCTGCGCATCGAATTTCCGACACGCCGCGGCGTGCTGACCGCGGTCGACGACGTCACGTTCGCCATCGCGCCCGGCGAAGTGCTCGGCGTCGTCGGCGAATCGGGCGCCGGAAAGTCGCTGACCGGTGCGGCGATCATCGGCCTGCTCGAGCCGCCGGGCCACATTGCCGGCGGCGAGATTCTGCTCGACGGCGCGCGGATCGATCATCTGCCGCACGACGAGATGCGGCGCGTTCGCGGGCGACGCATCGGTGCGATCTTCCAGGATCCGCTCGCGTCGCTCGATCCGCTTTATTCGATCGGAAGCCAGCTGATCGAGACGATCCGCACGCACCTGCCGATGAGCGAAGCCGCCGCGCGAACGCGCGCGGTGGAGCTGCTGCAGGAGGTCGGCATTCCGGCCGCCGCGCGGCGCATCGATCATTACCCGCATCAATTCTCGGGCGGCATGCGGCAGCGTGTCGTGATTGCGCTCGCACTCGCCGCGAACCCGCGCCTCATCATCGCCGACGAGCCGACGACGGCGCTCGACGTATCGATCCAGGCGCAGATCATCACGCTGCTGCGCAGGCTCTGCCGCGAGTACGGCACTGCGGTGATGCTGATCACGCACGACATGGGCGTCATCGCCGAAACCGCCGATCGCGTGGCCGTCATGTACGCGGGGCGCATCGTCGAGATCGGCCCCGTTGCCGACGTCATTCGTGCGCCGAAGCATCCGTACACGATCGGGCTCATGGGATCGATTCCATCGGTCACCGCCGATCGCGAGCGCCTGGTGCAGATCGAAGGCAGCATGCCGCGCCTGACCGCGATCCCGTCCGGTTGCCCGTTCCATCCGCGCTGCAATCGCGTCTTCGATCGCTGCCTGCACGAGCGCCCCGAGCTCTTCGATGCCCGGACGTCGCGTGCCGCGTGCTGGCTGCATGCAGGGGAGTCATGAGCGGACCGACGCTGTTGCAGGTTTCGCGCGTGACGAAGGTGTTCGACGTCTCGCCGCCGTGGTCGGCACGCGTGCTCGCGCGGCAGCCGCGGCTCCTGCTGCACGCCGTCGACGACGTGAGCTTCGCGATCCGGCGGGGCGAGACGCTCGGTCTCGTCGGCGAATCGGGTTGCGGAAAATCGACGGTCGCGCGCCTGATCGTCGGCCTCTATCGACTGTCGTCCGGCACGATCACCTACGACGGCCTGGATGTCGGCGCGCTGGCGAAGGGGCGGGGGCCGCGGTCGCTGCGGCGCAAGCTGCAGATGATCTTCCAGGACCCGTATGCGAGCCTCAATCCGCGCTGGCGGGTGGCCGACATCGTCGCCGAGCCGATCCGCGCGCAGCGCCTGCTGCGCGGCAATCGTTCGATTCGCGCGCGCGTCGACGCGCTGCTGACGCAAGTGGGTCTCGCCGCGGCCGATGGGCAGAAGTATCCGCATCAGTTCTCCGGCGGTCAGCGCCAGCGGATCTCGATTGCCCGGGCACTCGCGAGCGAGCCGGAGTTCCTCGTCTGCGACGAGCCGACGTCGGCGCTCGACGTTTCCGTGCAGGCGCAGGTGCTGAACCTGATGCGCGACCTGCAGCGCCAGCTCGGCCTCACGTACCTCTTCATCTCGCACAACCTCGCGGTCGTGCATCACGTCGCGGATCGCGTCGGGGTCATGTATCTCGGCCGCATCGTCGAGCTCGCTGGCAAGGCGACGCTGTTCACGCGTCCGCGGCATCCGTACACGCGGATGCTGCTCGATGCGATTCCCGATTTGGCGATGACCGGCAAGTCGCGCGTTCCGGTCGCGGGCGAAGTGCCGAACCCGCTGTCACCGCCGTCGGGCTGCACGTTTCATCCGCGCTGTCCGTACGCGAACGACCGCTGCCGTACCGAAGTGCCTGCGCTCAAACGAGCGCCGGGGGATGAGGGTGCGGCGGACGATATCGTCGCGTGTCACGCCGTCGAGGAGAGCCGCCTCGACGTCACGCCACGTGTCGTTCGAATGGCCGAAGAAACGTAGAGTCGTTGCGACAGCCCGTGTCGCCGCGAGCCGCTGCGCTCAGGCGGCGATCGCGTTGAACGCGACGTGATTGCGGCCGGCGCGCCGCGCGGCGAACATCGCCGCATTCGCCGCGGCCATCACGCCGGCGGAATCGTCGGCATCCTCGGGGAAGAACGCGACGCCGATCGACGTGCCGATCGGCGTGTCGGCCAGCGGCGGCTGCGCCGGATCGTTCAGCGCATCGCGCAGCCGCTGCGCGAGTATCGCGAGCTCGCGCGAGTGGTGCGCGTTGGGGGTCGCCAGCGCGAACTCGCTTGCGCCGAGTCGCGCGAATACGTCGCCTTCGCGCGCCGTCGCACGAAATCGTCGCGCGACCTCGACGAGCAGCGCCTCGATGGCCGGGCCGCCGTGCAGTTCGGCAACCGCCGCGCAACCGGCGATGTCGATGAAGAGCACGCCGACGTGCGTCTGCTCGCGGCGCGCGTTGGCGATTGCGAACGACAGCCATTCGGTGAAGAAGCGTCGATTCGGCAGGCCGGTCAGCGGATCGTGATTGAGCTCGGCCGCGAGCCGTTGCGTGAGCCGGCGCCGATCTCGCAGCAGCGACAGGATCGATGCAGCCGCAACGCCGGCGAGGACGACGGTCAGCGCCGCGAACAACGCGCTCCACGCATTGACGGCGTCGAGCCGCGAGCGCGCGCTCGTGCGCAGGACATGCGCCCGCGCGAGCCATTCCTGGACGCGCTTCGTCACTGCCGAGCGCTCGTCGGCCCGCATCGCGTCGTCGGTTGTCGACGACAGCTTCGACAGCACACGCTCGTCCCGCAGCCAGTCGTCGACGCGTCGATCGTCGGCGATGAACACGCGCACGTTGGCGATCACGAGCAAGGCAACGAACGCGAGCGCGATCGCCGCCGCGACGAAGGCGGCGAACATCCGTGATTCGGCCGGGATTCGAGGCGACATTCGTGACCCGCGCGGAGCAAACGCCGCCAATAAAGCAACCTCTGCGCCAGCTGCGGCCGAAGCACTAAAATAGCGGGCCTTTCGAATCGAACCGGCCTCCGTCGTCATGCACGCGCGAACCCTCTACGACAAGCTCTGGGACAGTCACCTCGTACGCGAGGAGGGCGACGGCACCGCGCTGATGTACATCGACCGTCATCTCGTGCACGAGGTGACGAGTCCGCAGGCATACGAAGGCCTGCGCCTTGCCGGACGCACGCCGTGGCGCGTCGAATCGATCGTCGCGACCGCCGATCACAACACGCCGACGACGCACTGGGACGAAGGCATTCGCGACCCCGTTTCGCGCACGCAGGTCGACGCGCTCGATGCGAATATCCGCCGCTACGGTGCGAAGGCGTATTTTCCGTTTCGCGACCGGCGCCAGGGGATCGTGCACGTCATCGGGCCCGAGAACGGTGCAACGCTTCCGGGCATGACCGTCGTCTGCGGCGACTCGCATACGAGCACACATGGCGCGTTCGCCGCACTCGCCTTCGGTATCGGCACCTCCGAAGTCGAGCACGTGCTCGCGACGCAATGCCTGATCACGAAGAAATCGAAGTCGATGCTGATTCGCGCCGACGGCCGCCTGGCGCGCGGCGTTACCGCCAAGGACCTCGTGCTCGCCGTGATCGGCCGCATCGGCACCGCCGGTGGCACCGGCCATGCGATCGAGTTCGCCGGCGACGCCGTCCGCGCGCTGTCGATGGAAGGCCGGATGACGATGTGCAACATGTCGATCGAGGCCGGTGCGCGCGCTGGAATGGTTGCCGTCGACCAGCGCACGATCGACTATCTCGACGGGCGTGCATATTCGCCGAAGGGTGACTTGTGGACGCGCGCGGTCGCGTACTGGCGCACGCTCGTCAGCGACGAGGGTGCCCGCTTCGACGCGACGCAGCTGTTCGATGCAGCGTCGATCAAGCCGCAGGTGACGTGGGGCACGTCGCCCGAGATGGTCGCGTCGATCGACGATCGAGTGCCCGATCCCGATCGCGAGCGCGACAGCGAGCGGCGGGAAGGCATGGCGCGCGCGCTCGAGTACATGGGCCTCGAACCCAACGTGCCGATCGCCGACATCCGCATCGACAAGGTGTTCATCGGCTCGTGCACGAACTCGCGGATCGAGGACCTGCGCGAGGCGGCAAGCGTCGTGCGCGGACGGCGAGTCGCGAGCAACGTGCGCCTCGCGATGGTCGTGCCGGGCTCGGGACTCGTGAAGGCGCAGGCGGAAGCCGAGGGTCTCGACCGGACGTTCCGCGACGCGGGCTTCGAATGGCGCGAGCCCGGCTGCTCGATGTGCCTCGCGATGAACGACGATCGCCTCGAGCCGGGCGAGCGTTGTGCATCGACGTCCAATCGCAATTTCGAAGGCCGCCAGGGCGCCGGTGGCCGCACGCATCTGGTGAGTCCCGCCATGGCGGCCGCGGCCGCATTGGCCGGGCATTTCGTCGACGTCCGTCGGCTTTCGTAACGACAGGGAGTGAAAAGATGACGAAGAAGCTCGCTGCTGTTCTGGCACTGGTCGGTTTCGGGTTCGCGCTCGCCGGTTGCAATACCGTCGAAGGCGTCGGCAAGGACGTGTCCGCGACCGGCAATGCCATCGAGAAGGCCGCGGACAAGAACAAGCCGAAGTAAGGGATCGATGCAAACGTTCACCGTACACAAGGGAATCGTCGCGCCGCTCGACCGCGCGAACGTCGACACCGACGCGATCATTCCCAAGCAGTTCCTGAAGTCGATACGCCGCTCGGGGTTTGGCGTGAACCTGTTCGATGCGTGGCGCTACACCGACCACGGCGAGCCGGGGATGGAGCCATCCACCCGGCATCCCAATGCCGACTTCGTGCTGAACCAGCCGCGCTACAAGGGCGCGTCGATCCTGCTCACCCGGCGCAACTTCGGTTGCGGCAGCTCGCGCGAGCATGCGCCGTGGGCGCTGGCCGATTACGGCTTTCGCGCGCTGATCGCGCCGTCGTACGCCGACATCTTCTTCAACAACTGCTTCAAGAACGGTCTACTGCCGATCGTGCTGTCCGAATCGGCGGTCGACCGGTTGTTCGCCGACGTCGCGGTCTTTCCCGGTTTCGCGCTCACGATCGACCTGCCGTCGCAAACCGTGCGCACCGACGACGGGTCGCTGTCGTTCGCGTTCGACGTCGATCCATTCCGCAAGCAGTGCCTGTTGAACGGCTGGGACGATATCGGATTGACGCTTCGGCACGCCAACGAGATTCGCGCGTTCGAGGCGCAGCATCTTGCCGGGCAGCCGTGGCTATAGGCGGGGGGTCGGAGACGGATTTTTGCGCCGCGGAAATTCGTCTCTGACCCCATTTCGGTTTCGCGCAGCGGAAATTCGTCTCTGACCGCCGCATGAAGATCGCCATACTGCCCGGCGACGGCATCGGGCCGGAAATCATCCGCGAAGCCGAGCGCGTCCTCGATCTTCTCGCCGCCGAAGGACTTGCGATCGAGAAGACGCACGGCGCAATTGGCGGCGCCGGTTACGACAGCGCGCGTCATCCACTGCCGCAGGCAACGCTCGACATCGCACGCGCCGCCGATGCGGTGCTGCTTGGCGCAGTCGGCGGACCGAGCTACGACAAGCTCCGGCGCGAGCTGCGGCCCGAGCAGGGCATTCTCGGCATTCGCAAGGCTTTGGGCCTGTTCGCGAACCTGCGGCCGGCGCTGCTCTATCCGGAGCTCGCCGCATCGTCGACGCTCAAGCCCGACGTCGTCGCGGGACTCGATCTCGTCATCGTCCGCGAACTGACCGGCGACATCTATTTCGGGCAGCCGCGCGGGCGCCGCACGAACGCCGCCGGCGAGCGCGAAGGCTTCGATACGATGCACTATGCCGAGAGCGAGATCGCGCGGATCGCGCGCGTCGGGTTCGAGACAGCGCGACGGCGCAGCCGCAAGCTGGTATCGGTCGACAAGGCGAACGTGCTCGACACGTCGATCCTCTGGCGCGAAGTGGTGAACGAAGTCGCGCGCGACTATCCCGACGTTGCGCTTTCGCACATGTACGTCGACAACGCGGCGATGCAGCTCGTGCGCAGCCCGAAGAGCTTCGACGTGATCGTCACCGGCAACCTGTTCGGCGACATCCTGTCCGACGAGGCGTCGATGCTCGCCGGATCGATCGGAATGCTGCCGTCGGCGTCGCTCGA
>JAICLP010000455.1 GCA_025925475.1 Burkholderiales bacterium
GCCGGCTTCACGCCCGGCGAAGCCGATCGGCTGCGCCGCTCGATGGCCGCATGGAAGCGCAAGGGCGGGCTGCAGGTCTTCGAGCAGCGGCTCGTCGACGGCATGGGCGCGCGCGGCTACGACGAATCGTTCGCGCGCCAGATCTACCAGCAGATCCTGGGCTTCGGCGAGTATGGCTTTCCCGAGTCGCACGCGGCGTCGTTCGCGCTGCTCGTCTACGTGTCGTCGTGGTTGAAGCACTACGAGCCGGCCGCGTTCTGCGCGGCGCTCCTGAATTCGCAGCCGATGGGCTTCTATGCGCCGGCGCAGCTCGTCGGCGATGCGCGACGCCATGGCGTGACGGTGCTGCCGCCGGATGTGATGGTGAGCAAGTGGGACTGCACGCTGGAACGAAATAAAAAAAGTAAAAAAAGGGGCCAGGCTCGATTTGAGGAAATTGAGGAAATTGGGGAAATCCGGGAAATCGAGCCTGGCCCCTTTTTGCGTCTTGGCCTGCGCCTCGTCCGCGGTCTGACCGAAGCGGGTGCGGCGCGCATCGTCGACGCACGCCGCGAGCGGCCATTCGCAAGCGTCGCCGATCTCGCGGAGCGCGCGCGCCTCGACCGCCGCGACCTGACCGCTCTCGCCGACGGCGACGCGCTCGCGTCGCTGGCGGGACATCGCCACGACGCCGTCTGGAGCGTCGCCGGCGTCGAACGTCTCCCCGAGCTGCTCGCGGGCAGCGCATTCGACGAAGCGCAGCCGGCGCTGCCGGCACCCAGCGAAGGCCAGGACATCGTCGCCGACTATCGCAGGCTCGGCCTCACGCTGCGCCGGCATCCGCTTGCGCTGCTGCGCCGCCAGTTGCGCGAGCGGCGACTCGCGAGCGCCGACGACGTGCGTCGCGCGCCGCATGGCCGCATCGTGCGCACCGCGGGCATCGTCATCGGCCGCCAGCGCCCCGACACGGCGAGTGGGATCATCTTCGTGACGCTCGAGGACGAAACGGGTGCGTCGAACGTCATCGTGCGCCGCGACCTCTCGGACCGCCAGCGCCGCGAGCTGCTCGGCGCGCGCCTCCTCGGCGTCTACGGCCGCATCGAGCGCGAGGGCGACGTCGTGCACGTGCTGGCCGGCCGCCTCGTCGACCTGACGCCGATGCTCGGCTCGCTGCCTACGCGCTCGCGCGACTTCCATTAGGATGAACGTCCCCCCACGCTCGCTGGCCCCCCAGGGGGCTGACCGGTCGCTTGGGGCGGCCCGGCGCGACCGGACGGGAAACACCCCTGCAATCCCGCGGTCGAAGAAGACGTACGCCGAGGCGTAACATCGGCGATGCGGGGTTCGCGCGCAACGCGCAAGTACCGCGTTCGTCAGCTATCGTGAAAACCGACTTCGATCTAGCCGTCATCGGTGGCGGCGCCGGGGGCCTTGCCGTCGCCACCGGCGGCGCGAAGCTCGGCGCGAAGGTCGCGCTGATCGAGAAGGACCGTCTCGGCGGCGACAATCTCTGGCGCGGCTCGGTGCCGTCGAAGACGCTGCGC